>NZ_AFMS01000022.1 GCF_000215485.1 Anaplasma marginale str. Florida | reverse complement strand
AAAGCTCTCCCCCAGCGAGTCGTCAACCGATTCACCAAGTTTTGTATACCTACCGACATCATGTGCGATCAAGAATTGGCAGTGCCCCCCAGATATGATCAACACTAGGAATGGAAATTCAAGGTCAGCATAAATCATACGTGCCACTAGTGCATGAGCCTCAAGGTGATTCACAGCAATGATGGGTTTATGTGCCACATATGCAATTGCCTTGGCAAGCATTACACCAACTATAAGTGAACCCACCAATCCAGGGCCAGATGTTACTGCAATCGCGCTTAGGTCATCAAACCCTATATGGGCACCACCCATAGCCTTGGAGACCAGAACATGCAGAAAATCAGAATGGGCCCTTGCTGCAATCTCCGGTACTACACCACCAAAAGATGAATGCTCCTTCTGGGATAATACTTCATGTGACAGTACACTGCGCTGATCTAAGACTGCAACTGCTGTCTCATCACAACTGGTCTCTATCCCCAAAATGCACCCCACACCGGACATCGTGCGGAGCTATTTCAACATGCCTACTTCTCTGTAAAAGCGTGCTGCGCCGTCGTGCAGCGGAACCGCACTACCACTGGTTACCAGATCTCTGAGTACAAGTTTCCGCAGAGCACCGCTAAGCTCACGAAATCTGTCAATATGAGACGCAACGGATTTCACCACCGCATATGCCATCTCGTCTGATAGCGCAGTTGTAGCGTACATT
>NZ_AFMS01000023.1 GCF_000215485.1 Anaplasma marginale str. Florida | reverse complement strand
ACTTCACCGCTGCAGAATAAGCGTCCCTAATACTGACAAATATGCTCTCATACAGGTCTATCTGGTTCAAGAACTTCTCGACCCGCTCCTTCATGTACCGAAACTGTACCTCAGGAATCGCGCTAGACTTAAAGGCGCTGACTATATCACCCCTAAGAGCCTCCGCGTACTCCCTAGTGGCACTCAAATGGTTCAGCGTGGATTCTATTATTGCACCGGGATCTTCGCTCGTCTCAGGCATCTATATATACTACAGGTATAACATCACAGGCGGTAATACACTTTAAAAGTTTAGTTGTAAAGAAAAATATGGCGAAAAGAAGGGGTAGGGAGAGACATTCTCATAATTATTTTGACTTTATTGGATATATGAGTGAGACTACCAACCGAGGGTCGCCTTCTGTATTATTGATTCTCAGTCTGAGCGCGTGCTGTGTTGGTGGTAGATAGGGTTTTCGTTGCTTCGGATCATGCGGGTGTGCAGCTCCGGCTTCTTCTCGGTGCATACCTGGGGGATCTTGGGTGTGAAGTTGCTGACTGTGGCTGCGATGTCGGTGATGATGCTGCGGATTATCCTGACTGCGTGCCGGGCGTGGTTGATTGCGTGTCTGACACAAGCTTTGGGGTGCTGATTTGTGGCACAGGGATAGGGATGAGTATCGCAGCAAACAGGAATAAGTGGATCAGGGCCGCGCTGTGCCATGATCCGACGTTCGCTAGGCTTGCTAGAGAGCATAATGACGCGAACGTCTTGTGCTTTGGTGCCAGATACGTAGAGCCTGATGTGGCTAAGTCTGTGCTATACACATTTCTCACTACCAGGTTCTTGGGTGGGAGGCACGCGGCCAGAGTGAAAAAGTTGGGTAGTGGCTAGCTGCCGAGCGCCGTGATCTAGCCGTGGTCTATAGGTTGGTATGCTTGCCTCTGTGACGCAAATAGAACTCCTGGCTGTTCTGGTCTCAGCGCATGTGCTGTAGTGTTGACGATGCGGAAATCCGCAGATTTTCTAGTTTGGCCTCTGAATGGTGGGATGGGGATGGCTTTGCTGTCTTGCACAAAGTGAACCCTGTAAGGGTAAAATACGTACTTTCACAGTTGGATAGCAGCTCCTCCAAACGTTCCTTACTAGACATAGGATGTGGCGGAGGTATATTTGCGGAGTCCATGGTGAGGCTAGGTTTTTCCGTCACCGGAGTAGATCCCAGTCAAGCAAGCATAGAAGCTGCTTCAACGCACGCACGTGTAGCTGGATTGGATATCCATTACCATTGCGCACATCTGGACCAATTCTGTGCGAATCATCCAGAAGTTTACGATGTAGTCACGCTGATGGAAGTTGTTGAACACGTCACAGATCTAGAATCTTGTCTGGAAAACGCCTGCAGATTACTCAAAAGGGGAGGCATGCTGTTTCTTTCTACGCTGAATAGAACGTTAAAGTCTATGATATTGGCAATAGTAGCTGCAGAATATGTTTTGCGATGGGTGCCTAGGGGAACACACAGCTGGAATAAGTTTGTCAGACCAAGTGAGGTGTGTTCCATGCTGCGCGCTAGAGGGGTTATCGTGCAGAATATTAGTGGTATGAAGTACAGAGTGTTGCAGAACGATTGGTGTGTGACAAGTGATGATGTGGATGTGAATTATTTGCTCGCTGCAAAAAAGCTCTGAAGTTTGCATCTATTTTTTGCGATGCTGCTCAGACATACTGTATCACCTGTTTCTACTGCGAATGTTGCGGCGGCGTGTAATTATGGAGTAGGGGAGACCTCTAT
>NZ_AFMS01000024.1 GCF_000215485.1 Anaplasma marginale str. Florida | reverse complement strand
GCCAGTTACGCACCGCAAGCCCTCAAGATATCGCGCTAACAGAACCACGTATGAGCTCCACGGACTGGTCGAATACGGCCTGCTCCTCCGCGGTCAAGGGAAACTCGACGACCTCTTCCACTCCTTTCTCACCTATAATCACCGGTACACCAACAAACAGATCGCGCACCCCATATTGGCCATCTAGATACGCAGAACACGGCATGATCGAGCGCTTATCTCGAACGTAAGACTCAAGCATGTGTGCACACGAAGCCGCGGGTGCACAGTACGCGGAACCAGTTTTCAGCAGTTTGACAATCTCCTCTCCACCCTTGCGGGTTCTCTCCACGATTGCAGCAATATCGCCCCGATTCAAACGACCGCTTTCTATTAAGCTCTCAACCGGCACTCCGCCCACGGTGGAATACCTAAGCAGCGGTAACATAAGATCCCCGTGCCCGCCTAGAACCATCGCCGAGACGCTGCTCACCGAAACGTTCATATGCCGAGCTAAGAAAAAGGAAAAGCGGGCGGAATCCAAGACCCCAGCCATGCCTACTACCCTATTCGCCGGCAGACCGGAGTATTTGTACATGCACCACACCATAGCATCTAGCGGATTGGTGACAACAATCACAAGGGCTCCGGGAGAATACTTGGCAATATTCTCGGCAATATTCCGCACAACTGCAGCATTTGTGTTCAGCAAATCCTCACGGCTCATCCCCTCTTTCCTGGGAATCCCAGCAGTCACTACCACGGCGTCAGAGTGCTCTATCGCAGCGTAATCTGAGCCACCTGTGATATAAACATCAGAACCTAATAAGGCCAATGCCTGCCCTACATCGAGAACCTTACCTTCCGTCATCCCTCCCGCAACATCAACAAGTACCAACTCCTTCACCACCTGTGATGCACCAAGCATATGCGCCAGCGCCCCTCCAATGTTACCAGCACCAACGAGCGACACTTTTGCAGACCGGGAACTACGCATAAAAAAAGCAAATGCTGAACTTGCCGCACTCTAACAAATTGCTAGGATTTGTCAAGTGCCAAGCGGATCTCCTGTTCTCCAAATAACCGCAACAGAGGTCCCGCTATCTTTCATAAATGAAGCTGCTGGCTTAGATAACTCTACTATACATTCGTCAACAACGGGGTGCTCCTTCACTATGCAGCCGACGAGATCCTTGGCCACGTCCTCCAGCAACTCACGCCCATGCACTTCCAATGCCGCTATCACCCGCTTTTTCAGTAGTGAGTAACATATTGTGTTGGACTTCGCGGGGTACGAGAGGCGCACATTCACTAGAACCTTCTGTTTCAGCGCCTTTTCCCAGTCATACACCCCTATTTGCGTATAAACCGATAACCCAGCTATACTCAACCGAACGACCACAAAAATTCCCGATGAAAAAAGTACTCACGGTTTTATAATAGACCAACTGACTTGTCCAGGGAGTTTGCAATGCAGCGTTTACAGAAGGTTTTTTCTTGGGTTTCAGATAAGCTACTTTTTCCCTTTGGGCGGGCCACGGCACCAAAAGACGGTGAGCTGCGTTACGTTTCAGGCGCAAGAAGGTGTATAAGCACCATGGTAGACCTCGCCATTATAGTGTTTATGCTGCAGTTGGTGCACGCAGTTTTTTTTCTCACCTTTCCAAAAAGTGAGAATGCCTTCAAAGCGATGGAAAAGCACAGAATGGGTGCTTCCTTGACCAAGGACGAGAGAGTTCTGAGGAACAAGCAGATATACAAAGCGGTTGCGCTGCAAGTTGTACAACTAGTTATAGTGTTTGTCTATAACGTGTACATGTGGATAAATTTTTCCGGCACTGCAGGCAAGTTATTAGTAGGACTTCGAGTAATAGATGAGAATACGCTAGAGGCTATGAGCCTGGGACAGGCAACGAAGAGGTTCTTTAGCACCGCATTATCTGGCATACCATTAGGGCTTGGGATTGTGTGGTCAAATTTTGACGCACGCAAGAGAGCATGGCACGATATGATCGCGAAGACCGTGGTTGTGACTAATAAGAGTCTCAAGCGCTGCAAGGAGCTACGGGCAGAGGGGCCAGCGAGCCCTGGGAATGAGCTCTAAGGACGAGAAATTGCCCTTGCGTAGGTTTTCGAGCCCGGCCCATCCGACCATAATACCGTTATCCGTGCACAGCTCTTGGGGAGGGAATATTGCATCAAATCCGAGTTCATTGGCACATTTGCGTATGCTGCCGCGCAAAAAATTGTTGGCGGCTACGCCTCCACTTACAACCATTTTACTGATGCTACTATCGGCAGATTTCGCCGCCGCCATCGCATTCGCAATTCTACTCACCAAAATTTCACCAACGCATTGCTGGAATGACGCACAAATGTCATATAAAGCCTGGTTGTCTAACTTTCCCTCCTTGGCGATGGTATAGCGCACCGCGGTTTTGAGCCCAGAAAACGAAAAGTTGCACCCCGGCCTGCTTTTCAGGGCCCTAGGAAACGGAAACCTGTGCGCATCCCCCTTGAGAGCACAACTTTCCACCTCAGGCCCACCTGGATACCCTAGGCCAAGCATTCTGGCCACTTTATC
>NZ_AFMS01000025.1 GCF_000215485.1 Anaplasma marginale str. Florida | reverse complement strand
CCTGACAGAACGGTCTCGATAAATTCTTTCCTGCTGCTTATTTCCTTGTATGCTTTTTCGAGCTGTAGCCGCTGCGCGCCAAGTTGCTCAACCATGCCGTTAAATGCCTCGATCACAGTGGACATCTCTTCGTCTACAACGCCTGCCTTGCCGTGAATTTTGCAATCAAAATTGCCATCCTGAACCCGTTTAGTGGCCGACAGCAGGTGGGATAAAGGACCGACAACGCTTTTGGAGAGACCAACACCCAGCCACACTGACACAAATAGCAGCATGAGAAATATGAAGAGGAATGCCAGTGAAAATTGAACTTGCAGCACAGACAGCTGGAGCCTCGCATTTTTCCGATAGCTGGACGTATCGTAGGCGCAACCGCTGCCTCCGGGCAGGGCACGTGCCATAACAACGTGCGTTATTGACGGAGCATGTACTGGCACTACTGCATACACTAATGCATTCTCAACAGGTGCTTCTTGGGCTTTCCCGCCGTAAGACCTACCCACGGGAGAAGTGATATCGGGCAAGAGACTAGACATGCTGGAAGCGAGCACCCCTTCTCGGCCTATAACAAGCACCTCTGCAAAACCGAACAGAGCGGCACCCTCACGCACCTTACTGTCGGAGCCATAAGGCAAGTCACCTAGATATTCAACGAAACGCGACGCATCAGCAGCCAGCATCGCGGCGAGGTACTCACGTTCTCTGCCGAGCGCGGCGGCGCAGCAGGAGGAAACCGCAGGCTCCACAATGCCGTGAAACCACGCACGGGCACCATAATCGAAAAACAAGGACGAAAAACCAGACACAAGAGCAGCCGGCACCACACCCACAACTACAAACACGAGCACCATACGAGCTTGGAGTCTGAAGCCCAGCTCCCCCTTTCTGTACCGTATCCAGGCACGAACCATACCGTAGGACAGCACGGCAAGCAAGAGCAGGAACAGCAGGAACCCGGCCAATAGAGATCCAGGAACCTTACCCGGAACTACATACCAAGCAAAAAACGGATCCGCAAACAGGACCAAGAGTACCGCACCAAGCGCCAACAGGGAAAGGAGAACGCCGGACGACCCTAAGCTGCGAAGGATCACCCAAAAACGCTGCAACTCCCCCCCACTTAAACCTCATGAGCAACTAGAAATCCATCCTACTCAGACAGCACCTCCAAGTTCACAGCAGAGACCTTGCCATTACTCTCGTCTAGCTGGTATCTCACCCTCTGACCCTCTCTGAGGTTGTCAATTCTGCTCCTCTGCAACGACGTAATGTGGACAAACACATCCTTGTCGCCCCGCCCAAAGCTGGCACCACCGGACTTGCCATCATCAGACCCATCCTTGCAAATGAACCCATATCCTTTCTCCACGCTAAACCACTTAACATGACCGGTGTAGAACGCCTTCTCATCCACTAACTGAGACATCAAAAAACCTTAAACAATCAGACAAACAGCCACAGCCAACCCGGAGACCACATCCCCGCTGAAACCCTAGGCGCCCTGAGGTTAGCCTCTAATGTACGGTATTGCAAGCGAAATATTATTTGCCCACACCATTCTGGCTATCAGTGCTTCAAATCATGAAAATGTAAGCTGCTCGAAATGTACTTGTGCGTAGCCACATGGAAGGCATACGTGTGTATGCTGGCCGCATTTAGCCCACCGGTTGCACAACACCCATCCCCAGAGGCGTACCAGCTGCAACAGACCGCGAATAGTTAGCGCCCAGCCAGTCCGCTAAAATAACTAGACTCGTAGTGCGGCAACACTTGTGGCCCACAACAAATGTGCTACACTGCTGGGTTTAGTCCTTGATTTATATGAGCCACTTATTTTGTTTTGGGTATGGGTACACAGCAAGTTTTCTAGCAAAACAGCTGCTGGAGCTGCGGTGGAAAATCAGTGGCACTTATCACACGGCAGACCGCAAAGAAGGGTTTGTCTCCCTTTTTAGATACGGAGATCCGGAGCTGGAGCACATACTGCGTGATGCATCACACGTGCTAGTTTCAATCCCCCCTTCTGGTGATGATGTGCTTGCTAGGTACGCAACCGCGCTGCGTTCCGCAAAATGGGTTGGATACCTATCCGCAACTAGCGTGTATGGCGACCATGAAGGCGAATGGGTGGACGAAACATCGCTCACTCGCCCTGCAGAACATTCAGGCATTGCGAGATTACGACATGAAAACATGTGGCTCAGCTCGGACTTACCTGTACACATATTTCGCCTCTCTGCGATATATGGCCCCGGTAGAAGTGTAATAGAAGGGCTACTGGGGGGAACAATATCACCCAACCATGCCCAACGTTTTTCCTCGCGCATGCACGTGGAAGATATAGCCGGCACGATACTCGCCTCAATGTTAAACCCAAAACCGGCAAGCATTTATAATTGCGCGGATGATCTGCCTTGCAGGTATGCCGAAGTTATAGCATACGGGGCCTCACTTCTCGGGTCAGAAGCCAAAATGGGGCCGGAATTGAGTAGTGTGTGTAGTAACGCCGCACATGCGCACTTTCCTGCACCAGAACGTAGAGTTAGCAATGATAAAATCAAGCGTGAGTTGGGCATCTCACTGCAGTATCCCACCTACAAAACCGGCTTGCAAGCCATTCTACGCGCACACAGCGATAGCTCCTCGTTGAGCCACTGAAGCCATAACCCATATCGCTCAGCGAGTTTTAACTTGCGTCTACCAAGGATTGATTGTAGAGTGCGGTACCGGACTGTTCTGGGCACTGGGGGTGTGCTATGTCGGCGATGCCCGACCATTGGATAAAGGAAAAGGCGCTGAAAGAGGGGATGATTTCCCCGTTTGTGGACCATAAGGAGGAAGCGGGAGTGCTCTCGTATGGGCTTTCCTCGTATGGGTATGATGCTAGAGTTGACAGCAAGTTTAAGATCTTTGCCAACACACATTCTTCCATTGTGGACCCCAAGAATTTCCCTCAAGACAGTTTCATAGATAAGGAAACGGATGTTTGCATAATGCCGCCGAACAGCTTTATGCTTGCGAAGACCGTGGAGTATTTCCGGATCCCCAAGGACGTTATTGTGATATGCGTGGGCAAGTCTACTTACGCTAGGTGCGGGATTGTCGTCAGCGTAACTCCATTAGAACCTGGATGGGAAGGCTACGTGACTCTAGAGTTTTCCAACACCGCCCCTCTACCTGTTAAGGTATACGCGTTTGAGGGTGCGTGTCAGTTCATCTTTCTTGCTGGGAATGAGCGGTGCAGCATATCGTATGACCAGGTCAATGGGAAATACATGAGGCAAGGTGGGGTAACGCTGCCTATAGTGAGCTAACGTGGTAGAAGCTTCATTGCGCGTTAGCGGCAGTACAAACCCCATCAGCGGCAGGATTGTAGCAAACGGGGCGAAAAATTCTGCCCTACCCATCATGGCCGCCTGCCTCCTGCTCAATGGGAGCGTTGTCTTGGCTGGCATGCCTGATCTGCGTGATGTTACCGTTATGAGCGAGCTTATAACCTCCTTGGGAGGGAGAATAAGCTTCTTGCGCAATACAAAAGAGAAGGCAAACCATAAAGTAGAAATCAACTGCGACAACCTGCACAATTGGGCAATCCCGCATGAAATTACATCGCAAATGCGCGCTTCCTGCCTCACTTTGGGCCCTATACTCACAAGAATGGGCAGGGCAGAAGTCGCTCTGCCTGGGGGCTGCAGCATAGGTAGCCGTCCGCTCGACATGCATATATGGGCATTGCAAAAGCTGGGCGCCAAGGTAGAAGTGTGTGGGAACTACGTAAAATGCTCCTCGAGCGGTAAACTCGTTGGATGCCATATTGACTTCCAATCCGTAAGTGTGGGCGCCACTGAAAACGCGCTTATGGCAGCAGTTATGGCGCATGGCACAACAACTATAAGTAACGCAGCCATTGAGCCCGAAGTTGCCGACTTGGCGCATTTTCTAGTCAAAGCCGGGGCCCAAATTTCCGGAATAGGCACTAGGACTTTGCAGATCTGCGGGGTACAACAACTGTCCGGCCCCAGCCATACGATAATACGAGACAGAATGGAGGCAGGAACCTACGCACTGGCTGCAATATCAACTGGGGGTAGCGTGCACATTGCTGGAGTAACGTCCGAAATGCTTGGGTGCTTAGCACATGAGCTTGAGGGTATGGGAGGGAAAGTTACCGACGTGCCGGACGGTCTTGTGGTATTGCGGCATAGCCCACAAATTAATCCGGTGGTTTTGCACACAGCGCCCTACCCGGGCTTTCCCAGCGATATGCAGGCTCAGTTTGCAGCAACGGCATGCCTCGCTAGGGGGACATCGCAGATCCATGAGCACGTTTTCGATCGCAGGTTTTCCTATGCGCGGGAGCTCGCCAAAATGGGCGCTGATATACACGTGCAGGGCAACACGGCCAGTATTAGGGGAGTTGATAAGCTGCATGGAGCATCTGTTCAGGCACCCGATTTGCGAGCATCGGCAGCGCTCCTGATAGCCGGACTATCGGCCCAGGGCGTTACAACCATAAGCAACGTACAAACTCTGTACCGCGGATATGAAGCAATGGAAGAGAAGCTGCGTGCTTGCGGGGCGGAGGTTGAACTTGTACGCTAGTTCACAGATATTAGATGCTGCGGGGACGCCAGATGTTAGAATGCTCAGATGTGTCATGCATACGAGGCGACAGGCTGCTGTTCGAGAATCTCAGCTTTGTGGCAAAAGGTGGCTCTATCACGCTGGTGGTTGGCAACAACGGTAGCGGAAAAACAACGCTCCTCAGAACCATAGTGGGGTTGATACCAGCAGCGTCCGGCAGTGTCCGGCTTGATGGTGAGGACATCACGATTTCCAGTAAGTGCATTTTGCAGATTACCTACGTGGGCCACAAGTCCGCTTGCACAGGCAATATGACCGTTCAGGAAATTCTGGAATTTTGGGCACAGTGTAGGGGCACCGGCGAGTTGATTGATGCAGCAGCGTGCTTTTTCGGATTGTATCCAATACTCGACGTAAGGTTCAAAAATTTGTCTTCAGGATGGCAAAAAAGGGTTGCTCTATCGAGATTGTTGGTATCAAACACACGCGTCTGGGTGGTGGATGAGCCATTTTCAAATTTGGATCCAGATGCAGTAGCCTTGGTGCAGAATTTAATATTAACCCGCGCGGAGCGGGGAGGTATTGTTATACTAGCAGACCATAAGAAGAATGACCTCTTTACCGACGCACAGATAGTACAAATACCCCCCACAGACTGCGGCACACACAGTACATGAGCAACATTAGCATTATTGAAGTTACGCACTGTGGCCCAGGAACTGCCTTAACCTCGCAGCACCATCAGTGAGCAGCACCCCTATAAAGCCGCCGTATACACGTGTGGATAACGAACAGCCCTCAGCTACTTGCACAAATGGTCATTGGGCGTGATGAGGGTGTGCACGAAACACACGTAAGTGCGGCCCGTCGCTGTAGCAATGTTCATCCCCGGGAAATTCACTACACTTCACTGCGCGCACATAGCCGACCACGGCGTCTTTTATCGTGTGCTCGAGGTCAGCAAACCGTTTTACGAACTTTGGATAGCGTGATGATTGGCCTAACATATCATCAACAACCAAAATCTGCCCGTCACATGCGTTAGAAGCCCCGATGCCAATGGTAGGTACCGGCAACTCCTGAGTTAGCTCTGCAGCCAGGGACGGGCTTATGCACTCCAGCACAACGCAAAACGCACCGGCTTCGCACACCGCTTTGGCGTCTTCCTTAATGTGCTGACGTGAGCTGTCAGTCTTGCCTTGGCACTTGTACCCACCCAGCTGATTGAAATGTTGGGGCATCAGGCCTACGTGACCCATAACCGGAATTCCGCGTGCTACCAAAAATGCGATCTCTTCCGCAACACATACCCCGCCTTCTAGCTTCACGGCATCGCACCCGGTTTCACTCAAAATACGAGATGCATTCTTGTACGCAAGTTCCGGAGTGTAATAGCTGGCAAATGGCATGTCTACCACAACCAAAGCCTTACTACGCGCCTTTACAACCGCCTTGCCGTGCGCAATCATTATATCTAGCGTGACAGACAATGTGGACTCCATGCCATACACGGTCTGTCCGACGGAATCTCCCACGAGGATAAGATCGCAGTGCTCATCCAAAATACGCGCCATCGGGAAAGTATAAGCGGTCAGGCAGGCGATTTTTTCCAGCCCCTTTTTCGCCTGTATGTCTAGTATATTCAAAAGCACCCCTGGTTAGCGCACATAAACGGAGCGCGCCGGGTTACGATATACCAGCGTGGCCAGAAATGCAAGTACTTCCTTCGCGTCTTAGCCTACACAACATATGTACACCTGCTGCAAGCGTAACAAAGCCGAATACCTGATGCATCGCGGCCAGAAATATATGCACAACGCTAACCAAGGTTGCCACGCCGAGCAAAAACTGCAATGCAACACACGCAAGAAATAGCCAAGCACCGCGGGTCTTCAGCCAAAACGGTAGTGGTGCCGCACATACGACGATAAGCACAGCAACTAGTCTGTGCAAAAACTGCACTGCAGTAACATCGTGCAGAAATCCGCCGTGCCATAATTTGGCTGAGAAAAGCGACTGCGGAATTATCGCGCCGTCCATCAGCGGAAAAGTATTGTAGGTCAACCCTGCATCCAACCCGGCCACTAGCGCGCCTAAAACCATTTGTAGCACCGTTAATCCAACAACGGCCGCCGCTGTAAAGAATCTGGCATTGGTTGTTGTCGTGGTGCTGCGCACCCCTGCACAGCGCAGGAAACTATGCCACAGTATTGAAAACAGCAAAATAGTGAGAAACAAATGCCCCGCTAGCCTGTAGTGACTGACACGCGGGGTATCAACAAGCCCACTTTTCACCATAAACCACCCCATGGCTCCCTGCATGCCCCCCAGCAGCGCAACCATAAGCAGTTTCGCGACCATGGCTCGGTTTATTCGCTTGGTTATGGCAAAATACGGTATGGGCAGACAAAACACCGCCCCCAAGGCCCTGCCAAACAACCTGTGTATGTATTCGATGATGTAAATCCGCTTGAAGTCATCCAGCGAAATATCTGCCGCCCTATGCCTGTACTCCGGCGTTTGAGCGTATTTCTCCTTTTCACGCAGCCAGGCCTCATCACCAATTGGGGGAACAACTCCCACAATGGGCTGCCACTCGGTTATCGAGAGCCCAGAGTGAGTCAGGCGGGTTATGCCGCCAATCACCACCATAAGGAGGGTCATGGAGCAGCACACCCCTAACCACACGGTAACACCAAAATGTGCCTTCATGTTTTTATGACTTCACAACAACCGGATAATTACACGCATGCGCACAAAGCACAATTAATTTTGGCCGAAATTTCCCACAACCCCACACATTTTGGCCAGCACCCGAGGACACACAGCTAGGTTTGAGTGATAGGCGCGGCGACACAAAACCCAAGTGCGCGAGTTCACACAGCAGTGCTAAGGCGCCAATCGCGCGTCACAAGGCTGTATCCGCTCCGAGGGGAGCATGTTTTTGATGAGATACCTATTCCTAATCTTTAAAGTTAGCCGCGTGGCCACTTGTGAGAGGTAGTCTTGACTATGCCGTAGGTCTGTGCTAGTAGCACCCTTGTTGTAGGGTTTAGGCTGGGGTGCCGTCGTGGCTAGGATTTTTTGTTTGTTGAGTCTTGTAGTATTGGTAGCAAGCTTCCCGTTGATCAGCAAGTTCGTCTCTGGAGTTAAGAGGCAAGATCGGGAAGAGATTGAGGCTATGATAGAAGAATACATATACAAAAACCCGAACAAAGTTATAGCTGCGCTCAGTAAGGGACAGGCAGCCATGAATGAAGCCGAAATGCGGAAGAAGGTGGCGGAAAATAGAGCGGCACTGGATGATGTTTCTTACCCCTCGTTCGGAAATAGAGAAAGCAGGGTGCTACTGGTGGAGTTTTTTGATTTCTCTTGCGGGTATTGCAAGTCTATGCTTTCACACATAAAGCAGCTGCTTGAAGACGGGAAAGCCCGCATAGTATTTAGAGATCTGCCAGCACTTGGAGAAGCTTCCACGCTTGCGGCGCGTGCAGCGCTTGCGGTGCATTTTATCAACCCGGAAAAATACGTAGATTTTTACTATGCGGCCCTTGGCCACAACAAAAGGTTCACAGATGATGGAGTCGTAGAGATTGCTGAATCTATAGGCGTTAAAGGGGAAGATCTCAAGAAGTCTCTGGAACAGAATGGCAGTAAAATCAATGCCATGATTGACGCTACTAGGGGCTTAGCCGAACGCTTGAACATTGGCGGCACTCCCTCTGTGGTAATTGGAGACACGGTGTTGGTCGGGGTCAGTGATTTGCAGACACTGCGTGATTTAATACAGGGCGCCACGCGCAGTAGTAAGGGCGGCAAGGGATAATGCGGTTATCTACTCTCCGGCGCTGCTGAGGGCCGCCCGGTTGTTGCCTTGGGCGTTGCTCTCCATACCCGATACGTAGTCCCCAAGGTTGCTTATGCTCACCGTCTGCTGTAGCCCCGTGTCCATATGCCTGCAGAGCACTTCGCCTTTGGCAATTTCTTCGTCTCCCAATATCAACGCTAGATCAACACCAGACCTGTCAGCGTGCTTGAGACCAATTTTGAGTTTCTCTACCACACCATCACATAGAACTCTTATGCCCCTACCCCGAAGCTCATACGCAGAGCGCATTGCGCACCTCGCAGCTTCTTCCCCGAGAGGCAAAAAGGCAACCGAGAACCGTGTGCTATGGCTATAGGCCGCCAAAGATGCCAACCTTTCTACGCCTCCGGCAAAACCGACTGCTGGAACGTCACCACCACCCATTGAGGCAACGAGCTTGTCGTATCTACCGCCGGCAATTACTGCATCTTGCGAGCCCAGACTAGTAGTTTTAAATTCGAATACCGTTCCACAGTAATAGTCAAGCCCTCTAACAAGTCTGGGATTCACAGTGTATGGAATGCCAAGGTTGTCCAATTGCTGCATAACGCCATTAAACGTCATTTTAGATTCGTCATCGTAAAAGTCTGCAATAACCGGGGCACCACAAAGTATGGCGATGTCGCCACGATCTTTAGAATCGAGAATACGTAGGGGATTCGTCTGCAATCTTCTGCGGCTATCTTCAGATAGCGCATGTTCATGCTTCTCAAAATACTTCAGTAGGCTGTTCCTGTATTCTAAAACGCTGTCCTGGTTGCCTAAGGAGTTTATTTCCAGCTGCACCTCACTGCGAAGATTGAGTGCACCCAAAATATCATACGCCAGCGCCATGAGCTCCGCATCTGCAGTACATCCCGCACCAAAGTGTTCGTAGTTGATCTGATGAAACTGCCTTTGTCGACATTTTTGCGGCCTTTCGTAGCGGAATACCGGACCAAAAGTAAAGAGCCTTGCCGGTAGGGTAAGCCGCTCACATATTAACATTCTGGCAACTGCAGCGGTAAGCTCAGGCCTTAGAACAAGTACGTCGCCACCCCGATCGGGAAAGGAATACATCTCCTTCCCAATGATATCTGAAGAATCCCCCAAAGTTTTGAGAAATACATCTTGAAACTCAAAAATGGGCGTTTCTACCGGCACGAACCCGTACCTTTCCCCAATATCGTGGGCAACATCGCGTATATGCCAAAACTTATAGCATTCCTCCGGCAAAAGATCCCTAGTGCCCCTTACAGGCTGCAATTTACCCACATTCATACAAAGCCCCAGATTGACATAACTAGGCCGCCGCTACGGCCCCAGGTACATAGCTACTTGTACATTCTTTTGCAAAATTATCAACTGAATGTAGAATGATGCGATTGGAGAGGTACAATGCATACCGAGCGCGAGGCCTTATACGAGGGCAAGGCCAAGATTATATTCCCAGGCCCCGATTCAAGTTCTGTGGTGCAGCATTTTAAGGATGATATTACAGCTTTCAATTCACAAAAGAAGGACATAATACCCGGCAAGGGTGCGGTGAATAATCGCGTAAGCTATCTTATAATGCGACATTTAGAAAGCCATGGAATAAAAACCCACATACTTGGTTTTCTAGATGACAGGGAACAGCTAGTCAGAAGGGTTGATATGATCCCGATAGAGGTCGTAGTACGCAACCTGGCATGCGGCAGCTTTTGCAAAAGGTTTGGCGTGGCGCCAGGAACGCCGATTCTCCCACCCGTAGTGGAGTTTTACTACAAAAACGACGCTTTGTCTGACCCTATGATGACTGAAGACCATTTGGTCAGTCTCGGATATGCAACCAGCGGCGAAGTTGGTCACATCAAGGCGGAGTCACTGCGCGTGAACACAATCCTTCGTAAAGTCATGCGTGAGGTCGGCATCGTGCTCGTGGATTTTAAGCTGGAGTTCGGTAGGCTGCAACAGGCAGATGGAGAAATTGTGCTCGCCGATGAGATTAGCCCTGATACATGCAGGCTTCACAACGCATCAGATGACGCGGTGTTGGATAAGGACCTATACCGACTAAATCTAGGCGACACGCTTAGTGGTTATGCAGAAGTTCTGCGAAGAATAGAGAGCCACATACCCGCATAGATGGCCATTTACCAAGTTATTGGCGCCCAAATACACCACACGTGCACTTCTCGTGTACGTTAATAAATAAGTTAATATTTATTGACTTTTTAATAGAACACCACTACCTGTATAGCCTAGCGTAACCTTCGTTTGGGACTGGAATGAATAGACAAGCCTTTTTGACAGAACTCCGCAATGCTCGGGATTCTCTTGACCTGAAAACAATAGAGCATGCCGCTAGAATGTCTAGCTATGTCGCGGAGACGCTCTCAAACAGCGAACTAACGGACCTGAGGAAACAATGCGCAGAGACGTTCACGGAAATCCGAATCAACCTGGTAACAACCAATAATACACCCGCGTTAAACAGCTATAATAAGTATGTCAAAGACGTGTTAGCAAGGGCATTGTCGGCGCTGTACGCTACCATCGCGCTGCACAGGAATAAGCAGTACTCAACCCCATACAAGAGCATCAGTCGCATACTTGCCAGTGGTGTCCCAAACGCAGAAAAATACATGCTACTCCTTATGGAGTTCACGGAGGCTTTACGACCCACTAGAGTTAAGTGCTTTCCTGAATCACACACAGGCACGTCTGTAGGGAGGGTGCGCACAACAATCATGCAAAATGTGACGCAATTATACGTTCACGGCGCAGAACATGATCAGTACGTAGGTCGGTTGCACGAGTGCTTGTTAAAAATTTTGGACAAAACTCCCTTCCTGTTAGCAACTTGTGAACGCATCACATTGGCAAGAGCGTTGTTAGCGCGCATTTCAGACATATTAAACGTGGATGAGCCATCTCGCCAAGGGTCTGCACACGAGGAAAGTTTGCAGCTGCAGTACCTGGACTTTGTAACCAAAACTGCTCTATCGTTGCGCCACAGGAGCAAGATTGCTGCGTCGTGTGGTGCGCAAGAACCGGAAATGAGCCCGTTATATGTGGCTAAGCTTTTTGAGATTATTTGCAGCACTACAATCAGCAGTCTGATGCGGCACCGTACAGAATATCCCGGACTGCGGGCAACATCAGAACAACTTGTGTGCTTGGGAAGAGACATTGCCGCTTCTGGGTTCCTGAATGCAGAGCAGTTGGCAGTCTTTAGCGAGGTACACCTTCCACTGGTCGAACATCTGCGCGGACTTTGTAAGCAAATGGATAAATACACCAGGTACGCCTCACAAGGGTGGTATAGGGAAGCCGCACAAAAATGGCACAAGGAGATTGTCCCACTGTTGCGCGGGGTTTCCGTCCTTGCACACGCAGCACAAGTGCCTGAAGAAAATGACACGCAAGGTGGCGACAAAATCTTCCAAAAAGTTCGCTTGAAACCGATTTGCCAGCTTAACATCCTGCCTACAAACTCGCATGATATTGCTCGGTATAAATACCATAGACGCTGCATAGACAGGTTTTACAGTGGGCTCTTACATCTAATGTGCAACGTGCACTTCCTCGACAGTGTAATGATCCAGCTAGATGAAAAAATATCGCGCATGTGCCGGGATTCAGGAACTAGATACGCAGCTCTGGACAGTGATACCCTTACCACATCCATACACCGCTACCTTGGCACTTTACAAGGTGCAACACATACAGCAGCCGGAGAAGTGACAAATTCCCACACACTTATCGAGACTGCTGCCGCACTCTTATCCCACGCACTAGTAATGATTGACGGCCATCACATGTCTAGAACCCCCGGCAGTTCGGCATATGAGCAGCATAATCATATGCAAAGTACGATTCGTAGCTCGGTTATCGAGAGCGAACACAAGTTCAGACATTTGGCAGAGTTGAAGCGGCACATGGCGTCCTGCGCTCTCATGGCCCCACCAAGACAGCAATCTGCATATGTAGGGGCCTCGTGTATTAGCATGCAATCACATTTACCAGGCACATCTTCGAGCACATATATTACTCAGGCGTCGCACTTACCTTCCGCTACTGAACGCAAACACACCTCCAGCATGCTACCATCGGTGCAGGGAATAGCCGTACCACAAGTACAGCAAAACGTAGCTACACAACATGCAAATGCGGCACAATACGGCGCAGGCCCCGAATCCCGTGCAGGCGGAAGCGTGACCGGAAACGCGCATGGATTCCAAAACATGCAGGCACACGCTACAACATATGTGGCCGGCTACGTACCCTCGCAACATGCAGTCCAAACTGCAAGTGGTACGCGCGGGCAGAGCGGGGCAATATCATACCATGGGAACACGGGCTTTTCTGGCAGCGAAACTTTTGTAGGCAACCCTACCCAGTTACAAGCAGCACACACGAACTACAGCGCCGCGTATACGGGCTCAACACACCCTGGCCAGCAGCGTAATATCGACCTGGTAGCACATCCAGTCACACAGCCGGCAGTAAACCCTTGTTGGTGGGCAGGCAGCAACACCGGCCACGCAGTGCACACCCAAACTACGAGCAGGCCAATAATTGCACCAGAATTAGCGGCACACACCAGAGCTGAGGTCACACAAGGCTTAAGTGCGGTTGAGGTTGCTACATACGGCCCGGTGCCAGTGGGTATTACTACACAATCTGCAACCCCACATCCGCAGTTTGGTGATGCACCAGATAGTGCATTGCTTGAAGTACACTATGTAAACCAGGCAACGCACAATGATACCAGTTTTGGTGTCGAAACCAGTTCGCCTGGCGCCACAACACAGCGAATGTACGCACGGAACGGTCGTCTAGGTGAGCGGCATAGTTGGGCTCCATATCAAATAACTTGCAGGCGTGGTTCAGAAGCCTCGTATCCAAACCCAGGTCCAAGTACAACTTTAACCTTCGCAGCGCCACCGCGGAGCATAACCGCCCAAACAGCACATGGATACGCATTTGTGCGCCCGGATGGGTATGAAGACAATAGCGCAGCACTGAGAGTAAATGACTGCACTCGGGGCACACTTACCTCCGCGTCGTGCCAGGACCAGCCTATGGCAGCGTATGCCGAGTATACATCGTCTGACTCCACACAATCGGACACGGATTCATCCCACAGCCCAATTCTCGTAATTGACGAGGTAACCCCGGCCATCACTCAGGGACACACCAAAATTGCATAGGGAAGATTGAAGTACCAGCGGGTGAGGAGCAAGAATTTGGCAA
>NZ_AFMS01000026.1 GCF_000215485.1 Anaplasma marginale str. Florida | reverse complement strand
ACACCCTGGGGTTAGCCTAAAGAACTTGAAACCAAAAGATCAAAAGGTGCAAGATGATGGCGGTGGCGGCGAAAGCGTCGAGTTTTTCTTCGGGGAAGACGGGTCGTTAAATCCTGTCACGTCGAGCACTTACGATAACCTTGAGAGCGTTTTTGCACCCGATTTCGTATACCCCTCTGCTGAAACGCCGAAAAAATCTCGTCCGATGGCGGCAGCACGACCAAAAACCGCCCCTGCCGCGGAAGCAGAATATGGTGAGCAATCGCGAATGACGGCTAGAGCGGGCTTTGGTGCCTTGGCAGGAGATGATGACGCTGACATTGACATTGACCCGGCCAGTAAAGATGACCCTATGTTCGAAATGTACGCTCGATGCTTAGCCCAGAGAGGCGGTAATAATTGCGTGCCCCCGTCTGACCGCGCCCGCGGTAAAGGCGCAAAGGCATCGAGGGGAGGAGCGCGCGCTCCTGATGTAGAAGCAGAAATTGATGATGCGCAATTGCCATACGCTGCGCAGTCGGCACAGAGACTGCCGCAGAAGACGGTAACACGTCCCGCCGGCAAAGTAACCCTAGACCAGCTTTGGGACGACAACCTTGGCGCAGGGCCAAGTGGAATCATGACGGGTTCCTCTGCAATACAACCAGAACATCGCAGTAATCATAGAAAATAGTTGGCTGTGCCCTACCGCTCATCCTGGTAGATCATTGCCACAACACACCAATCGGGGCAGTTGCGCGCTCTCGTCCCGTGTTTCGCATTTGCAATATCCAGCCATTCTTACTTCAGCTTACTGGCGGTCAAGGTTGCGCCATACCTTGTTTGAGATAGGCGTATATCCTCTGTGCAAGCTTTATACTAATTCCCGGCACTTTACTAATTTCATCAGTTCTGGCACGCTTCACGCCATCTATCGAGCCAAAATATGTAATCAAGGCCCTACGCCTGGCACTACCAACTCCCGGTATATCGCACAGCACTGCCGACGATAGCGTCCTATCCCTGCTACTCCTGTGGGAGGTAATTGCAAATCTGTGCGCTTCATCACGTATTTTTCGCATGTATAGCATCAGTTTACTATCAGGATCTAGACATATCTTCCTTCCATCTGGCAGGTAAAACACCTCTTCCCCTGCATTACGGTTACTACCCTTGGCCATACATGCAAAGGGAATGCCAAGGTCACCCAGCACCTGAATGGCCGAGGAAATGTGCCCCTACCCCCGTCAATGAGTACAAAATCTGGCACTGATGGGCTCTCTTCACTGAACCTCCTGAAGAGCACTTCGTGCATCATTGAATAGTCATCCCCATTGAGCACTGTCTGAATTTTAAACTTGCGATATTCCTTCCTCAGCAGCCCATCCTTGCCACATACTACCATTACTCCAAATGGGTGCGTGCCAGAAATATGGCTGTTGTCATACACCTCTATCCTCTCTGGGGGGTTTGGAAGCCCAAAAAGCTCGGCAAGCTCTTCCAATTCTGCGGGAAGCGCCTTGTCACGTAATCTGCGATTAAGGGCCTCCATCGCGCTGTTGCGCGCCAGCCTCAAAAATTTCAATTCCTCGTGCGATTTTGCAGTAAGAATATCAACTTTGCGTGTTAACAGCTCCTCCAACGCGGCATTTATCACCTCACAATAGTCACTTTCACAGTCTACGTATACTCTACCGGGCGGATCGCTATACACTTGCAGCATAAACATGCCTAGCACGTCTGATTCACTTTCATAATTGCCATCATCAACAAAATATGGCTGGCTACCGTAGCTTATGCCGCCCCGGAAGGAGATAACTTGCAAGCAATATGTGCCAGAGCGCCCATATATTGAGACAAAATCGGCATCACATGACATCTCCGTCTGGAATGACACACACTCTTGAATGGATTTTAGCGCCTGCAGCCTGTCACGGTAGACCATAGCACTTTCATAGTCTAGGTTGTCACTAAACTTGCGCATTGAGTCAAATAACTCTCTCTGCAGCTCCTTACTCTTGCCCGTCAAAACCTTGTGCGCCATATGTACAGATTTCGCATAATCCTCTTCTGAAATCTTGCGGGTACACGGCGCCGAGCAGTTGCGCATTTCGTATTCAATGCATGGCCTATCTCGCGAGGCGAAAAAGTTGTCTGAACATGACCGAAGTTGAAACGCCTTCCTAAGCGCAGATATAACCAGCTTGACCACTAGTGACGATATAAAAGGCCCGTAGCATTTTCCCAGCCCGGCCTCCTTTCTTCCCCTATACTTGACGATACGCGGGTATTCGTGCTTCGAAAGCAGAATGTACGGGTAGAACTTATCGTCCCTCATTATGATGTTATACTTCGGCTTGAGAGTTTTGATGAGTTGCGCCTCCAGCAGCAACGCCTCCGCCTCACTCTGCGTTACTATAACATCAAGCTCGGTTATATGGCCCACCATCGCCAGGATTCTGTCCGACATCTGATTAAAATTGTAGTAGCTGCGCAGGCGCTTTTTCAAATCTTTGGCCTTCCCTACATACAGAACCAGGCCATTTGCACCCAACATCTTGTAGACACCAGCTACATCGCAGGGAATAGAGTTGAGCGCCTTCTTTACCGCATCACGTGCAATGAGGAGCCTACCAGCCAGATTCTTTTTCAGCACAGACACAACTTATCAAAGCCACAAAGTTAAGTCTCGCGCTAATGATGCTAAAAATCAAGATGCCATGTCTGGCAATGCTTTATATCGTACTCATCATGGAGTAGGTGAATACACATCTATCAAAACTCCACGAGATACCTGATATACCTATGGCTTGTGGTCGCCGTCATTCCAACTCAGCAGCATACTTGGGCTTGGTAATTAGGTGCCGGTATAACCCTACTTTGCGCAACACCAAACGTACCCCAACTGAA
>NZ_AFMS01000027.1 GCF_000215485.1 Anaplasma marginale str. Florida | reverse complement strand
ACCGTAGTGATTGCTGCCATAGAATAATTGTCAAGCAGCCTGCGCTTTTCTATTTCTTCTAAAATGAATTGCTGGCCTATATCAGATCCTACTGAGTGATATGCACTGAGTATCTCTACTGCCACTTCCACGTCTCGTATGCCAATATTCAACCCCTGCCCGGCAACTGGGTGGATGGAGTGAAGTGCATCTCCCAACAGGAGGGAGCGCTTTGCGTATTGTCTATCAGCCAGCACCATTGAAATTTTGTGGCAAGACCTACGCCCAATAACCTCCACACACCCTATATGTTCTCCGCACTTCTTTTGTAGCTCGGTTTCAAACTCATCATCCGAAAGCTGTAATAGCATTTGGGCTATCTCGGTTTTTTCAGTCCATATAATCGATGAGTGATATCCTCCATGCATCGGTAGAATTGCAAACGGCCCACCTTGAAAAAAGTGCTCAATCGCTACATTGCGATGGTGTTGCTTATGACGCACGTTACAGGTAATACAGCTTTGTTTATAGTCGTACCTCAAGGTTCCTATATGTGATTTTCTAAGGAACTTTGACCCCTTTCCTTCGGCGCAGATTACCAGCCTACTCGAGATCTTCTCTCCATTCGTTAGCGAAGTTTCAATGAACCCACCCTTGGCCTCTATTGCACCATAAGAGGTGGAGGTTATGTGGGTGAACCCATTTACCTTACTCTGTAACATGGAAGATATCTCTTTTCCACTAATGGTGTACCCCATAGGGTCATTCCCCACTAGTTTATGGTCATAGTGGACTGTAGAGAGGCTATTGCCATCGAAGATTAGTATATCCTCTATAGGACAATAAATTCCATTGTGATTCCACACTCCAAAGCGGTCAAAAACATCTTTTGACCTTTTGGAGATCGCGAAAACCCTGTGATCCAGATTGCTGAGCACGCAGTCTTTCTGCTCAACGACGGCAGCTTTCATTCCGCTCTCTGTGAGCCCAATTCCCGCCAGGATTCCGTTTACCCCACCTCCGAGAATAACTACATCGTAGTAGCGAACCATGGAGCGACCTACAAAAACCTGGTGTGCCCGAAGGGACTCGAACCCCTGACCCGCAGCTTAGAAGGCTGCTGCTCTTGTCCAGCTGAGCTACGGACACCCCGTAGAAGAGGCTTGCATATTTAGTTTTTTAAGTCAATAGATTGCTGAGAGCCCATGTGGGTAACATAGCGATTTGTAACTGGTTAGATTTTTATGTATCATCGTGAGAACTTCTTCTTCGTTTGATCAGTGTGTTTCGTATACATAGCTCAGGTGGGGAGTGCTTTCTCACGAGTGAGTCAGTCTCCCAAGGGCACCCAGATAAAATAGCCGATCGGATCTCAGACGAGATTTTAGACCATTTTATGGCGAAAAACCCATACGCCCACGTTGCGGTAGAGACACTAGTTACCAGAGATAATGTGGTTGTAGCTGGGGAGGTCTGTGGCGTAGATGTAGACTTGGGGGCGATTGAAGATGTGGTACGAAGCACAGTTAAGGAAATAGGGTATAGCCTCCCTGGGTTTCACTGGAACACAGTAAAAGTTTCGATACTCATACACGAGCAGTCTCCAGATATAATCCTCGGTGTAAACACAGGAAGAAGAAAAAAAGGCGCTGGTGACCAGGGAGTAATGTACGGCTACGCGGTGGATGAGACATATTCTCTTCTACCTGCACCAATCTTCTACTCGCACCTCGTGTTAAAGAATATCGCTTCGGCCATATATGAGGGTAGGATATCCGGCTTGGGACCAGATGCCAAAACTGAAATCACTCTACTATACGCAAACCGCAAACCAGTAAAAGTTTTGAGGGCGGTGATGTCCATCCAGCACGAGGAGGGAATGACCCAACGGGATGTTAGGGACCTGGTATATCCGCATTTTGTTGCTGCAATTCCAGAGGGGTGGATGTGCAAAGATGAAGATTTCCTCGTAAACCCTACCGGTAGATTCGTAGTTGGGGGGCCTGTAGGTGATTCTGGTATGACCGGGAGAAAAATTATGGTTGATACCTACGGCGGGCACATACCGCACGGTGGGGGAGCCTTTTCTGGTAAAGACCCCAGCAAGGTTGATAGGTCTGCAGCATATATGGCAAGATACATAGCGAAAAATGTGGTTCAGGCTGGGCTTGCTGCTGAGTGCCTAGTTCAGATGTCTTACGCGATAGGAGTGCCCACACCCCTGACCTTCAGCGTAAACACCTTAGGGACTGGTTTGGTTCATAATGAGTGTATCGAGAAGTATATAGAGGAAAATGTAGATCTTTCCATAAGCGGTATCTGTGATCACCTATTGCTATTTGAGCAGATTTACGCGCCCACATCATGTTATGGGCACTTTGGTCGCAATTTTGGAGAAAGCTTCTCCTGGGAAAGGCTTGACCTATCTCTTGATATGGCTAGAGTTTTTGGTCTAAGATGCAAGGAATGCGTTTAGGGGCAAATGCCATAGACCTATTTCGCTTGCTGAGCGTGTTTTTCAACCGGTGGTACAGGTCTGTAGACAAGCCGCTTCTTCTTTCCTTTTTTACTATATCGGTCATCAGTCTTACTCTGATTTCCTCTGCCGGACCAGTCATTGAAAGTAGGGTTATGCTGCCAAAGGACCATTTTCTACTTCGGCATCTTACCTATCTGTGTATAGCACTTGGCATTGTGGTGGTGTACTCAATGATGAATGAGAGGCTCATCATAGCCACCTCTTTCCTACTGCTTTCTGTATGCATAATTCTTTTGGTTTATATAGCGTTTTGGGGAGTGGGAGTAAAAGGTTCTAAGAGGTGGTTTTTCTTCCTAGGCCTATCAATCCAGCCGTCCGAATTTGCGAAGACTGTTTTTTCTGTTGTGAATGCCTGGATTCTATGTAGAACAGAGAGCAAAACAAGATACATCTCCTCTGCAGCCATTTACGTTAGTTTAGTTTCGCTACTCCTACTACAACCAGATCTTAGCATGTTTGTTATGTTTCCTTGATTTGGGGAAGCCAGCTGTTTGTGTATGGTATATCTTTTTTATCAATGCTCGCGATAGCGGCTTTTTTTCTGGCCGGGGTGCTGCTATACCTGTTTTTGTTCCCATACACCAGGGAGCGGGTTCTGACCTTTTTTGATCCAACAAACCATGATCACTTTCAGATATTGAATTCCATAAGGTCATTCAAAGCCGGTAGAATGCTGGGTGCGGGTCCGGGTGAGGGGGTGGTCAAACTACTACTTCCAGATTGCCATACAGACTTCATATTCTCCGTCGCCGCGGAGGAGTTTGGTGCAATGTTATGTATGTTAATCTTATTTATTCTCGGGTACATAGCCACCAGGGCATGGTTTTTTGCATATAGTGAGAGTGACCTATTTAAACTGTTGTCGGTATCAGGCCTCTTTTTTCAATTTTCATCCCAGTTTATGATCAACGTTGGGGTCGCGCTAGACTTACTACCCACAACAGGCATCGCACTGCCGTTTCTCAGCTACGGTGGGTCTTCGCTAGTCTCCACCAGTATAATGCTTGGCATTTTGATGTCATTTAACAGAATGAGATCTTTAGAACGTAGGATAAAACTCGACGCTTAACCTGGGTTTATGCCCTTATTTGCTCTACCTACCGCCGCAAAACTTAACCATGCCCTCAACCATCTTTTGGATGCCTAAATGCACCCTATGCAGCGTATCGTCGCGCATATATGCCGAGCAAGAGAAAACTGCATTTTTTTCATCTGCGACAAAATCATCAGTAGGACATACGACGTGCTCCCCTCCACACCGGGATATTATTCCGTCTGCATCGTCCCCGAGCGTGACCTTCACCTTTACCAGCTCACTCAAAGCTGCAGCTATAACTGCGGGGGCTATACACACGCCGCCGATGGCCTTCCTTGCCCGATGGAACTGATGAATAAGGCCTTTAACGCTGTCAATAACGCTCACAGGCCCGCTTTGGGAGACTAGATTGGAGAAATTCTTAGCGACACCGAAACCTCCAGGGACTATAAGCATGTCAAACTCATGTACCTGCACCCTTTCTATGCTAATAACTTCCCCGCGGGCAATTCTAGCAGACTCAGCAAGAATGTTTCTTGTTTGGTTCTCTGTGGATTTTGATGCGTGGTTTACTACATCATGCTGTTGGATGTCAGGCGCGCAGCACTGGAACTTAACTCCTAACCTATCCAGCTCCAGCAGAACTAGCACTGACTCGCGTACCTCGGAGCCGTCCATGTGACCGCACCCACACAGCAATACCACGCAATTCATAACCTGACCCCATCCCTACCTCGACAGGCGGCATTCCTGGTAGCCAAAGCAAGATCTTATTTCGTGGGTAGATAACATCGCCAACCGCTCTGTCCCTTCCCCGCTTTCTACCATCCGCTTCAACTGCGTACACTTCTCATGGTTGGCAGTGAGCATCATAACGACGCTTGTCAGGACCAGTAATATCCCAACGAGACGCAGGGCCCAACCTATCGGAAATGTTCCACCGGAGGACAAGGGAGCAGATGCGATCTTCCCAACGGACTCCATCGCCAATACGACCTTCCCTCCGAAGAGCAGGAAGTTTCCGCACAGGTATAATACTGTCAACCTAGCCTGATGCGCAACATTTTTCGAGCATGTCGGCTTGTTCCTGTGGATTATCCAGAAAGAAACCGCAAACATCAGGGCTGACGCGAAGAACAGAGCATTGACTACCATGTCAGTAATCTGGGTTACACCCATGCCCCCGACCTTAACATGGCCAGATAAAGAAAGCCCGGAGTATAATAAGACCCCCAAACCAACTAAGTGTATGGTGGTAAAGAGTACGGAGGCAGCAAGGTCTACTTTATTCGCATGTACTTCCATGAAGTCTGATGCCTTGTCCAGTGGCTTTCTATCGACCCTTTCCAAGGATATCTTGCTTTGCAAGCCCATACGTCTGGACTCAAGCTCAATTCTCTGCTGTATTTTGCGTTTGTCCCTTTCTATCTTGAATACCAAGATGAGGCCACATATAACACCCAAAGATGCAGTGAGGCCTGTTAGGAATTCCATGGCTGTCCAGAAATTTGCTGCGGATGCACCCATCCCAGAAAGCAAGCCCGCCTGAGAAAGCGCAAGCAAAATGAACATAGTTGTCGTTATCAGGAGCGTGAATATCGAACAACATTTGCCGGATATAATTGAGCTTTTCTATTTTCAGCATCTTTCTTGGGATGCTAAGCGATAACGTCATGTTGCGAACCTCAACAACGTACGCGTAAATTTTAGCATAAATTGTAAGATTTTTACATATTTACGGGTCAGCAAGGTAGGAGAAAGGTAATACAAAGGCCCACTTTATGACCAAATTAAAATTTTAAATTCTGTGTCCCATAGGTTGCAAACCGCAGTTTTGTGCACAATTTTGCAGGTCTATTTTGCTTAGTGACGGGATTTGTACACAATTGCAACGTTGGACCCCTTCTAGGCCGCTTCTATGGACTTTACGACTGCAAATTGCGTTACACTTGTATGAACATAACCCCTTGGTGTGGTAGCAACTAAACATTGCGGTATGAATCAATTGCGCAAACCTTGCAACCGTGGCAGATTTGTATGTGCTTAAATTTTTGTGAATTTTCATGCTCAGGATTGGTATAAACGGCCTTGGTAGGATAGGGAGATGCCTATTTAGGGTGTTGTTCGAAAATAATATCCCAAATGTAGAATTGGTTGCTGTTAACGGATCTTCTAGCTTAGAGCTGCACAGACACCTACTGAGGAATGATTCGGTGCATGGAAGGTTTGGGTGTAATATTGGTATAAAAGAGGGCGCCCTTCTTGAGGTTGGTGGTAAAACCGTAAAATTTTTCAAGGAAAAGCAACCCCAGGACATTCCGTGGGAAGAAGTAGGGGTAAACGTCGTTCTGGAATGCACTGGAAAATTTAACAACAGGGAGTCTTCCGGGCTGCATCTTGGGGGCACGGTGAAAAAAGTAGTGGTATCCGCTCCGGTTGCTGATGCAGATATCCAGGTAATTTTTGGCGTGAATGAGGGGGCGATAAGTAGTGAGCACGACGTGATATCAGTTGGATCGTGTACCACAAACTGCGCAGCCCACGTTGTTAAGGCTATGGATGAAGCTTTTGGGATAGAAGGTGGATTTATAACTACGGTACATGCGTACACGAATGATCAGAATCATGTAGATGGCAGCCACAAGGACCTTAGAAGGGCCCGCGCATGCGGTCTTTCTATGATTCCCACAACCACGGGGGCATCTAAGGCTCTAGAGGTCCTGTTCCCCAAGCTGTCTGGGAAACTTTCTGCCTCCTCCATCAGGGTACCCACCCCAAATGTTTCGGTAGTAGACTTTGCTTTTGTTTCTTCTTCTAAAGCTACTGTAACGTCCATTAATGAGGCCTTGTGCAAGGCAGCTACTGCACGTCCGGACGTGCTTATGGCGTCAGACGAACAACTAGTCTCATCTGATTTTAATCACACAACTTATAGCGCGGTTTTTGACCTTATGGAAACTTATGCCAACGATGGTGGTGTGTCTAGGGTACTCGCCTGGTATGACAACGAATGGGCTTTTGCCACCAGGATGGTAGATGTCTCCAGGGAGTTGTTGCGGTTTTTATAATACTGGTGCTAAGGGCTATAACGGTGCATCGGCCGCAAAAAACCCAGTTGAGTTTTTTGTGAACTGTGATAGGATTTTCAGGGCGGTGCGAGCAGATTGCGCGTGAAGTCGGTCAGGTTAGAAATAAAGCAGCCGTAGCGTCGTCTTTCTGGGTTGCGCTTCCCACTGTTGTTCCGAGTGTAGCCGTGAATTTAGCGCTTAAGTACAGGCCACGCAGCTTTGATGATCTCGTGGGCCAGGATGTCCTGGTGCGAATTCTTAGGAACGCGTTCACTATTGGCTCTCTAAGCTCCCCTATACTAATGGTAGGGGCAAGTGGGGTCGGCAAAACCACATGTGCCAGGATAGTCTCTCTGTGCCTTAACTGCGTTAACGGTCCTACCCCAGATCCCTGCGGGACGTGCCATGAGTGCGTTTCCATAAAAAACTCCACTAACCCAGATGTTATCGAGATGGATGCGGCCAGCAACACGGGCGTGGATGACATACGAGTGTTGTTGGAAAATTCTAGTTACCTTCCCACCTCATCTAGGTATAAAGTTTATATCATCGATGAAGTGCACATGCTTTCGATAAGTGCTTTCAACGCCCTGTTGAAGACTTTGGAAGACCCTGCGGAGCATGTGAGGTTTGTTATGGCCACAACGGAAGTGAGAAAAGTTCCTGTCACCGTGGCCTCAAGGTGCCACAGGCTAGATCTCTTCAAACTTACTACTGATCAACTCTTTGCTCATTTGGTCGAGATTGCCAAAAAGGAGGATATAGAGCATGACGGGGACGGGTTGCGGCTCATAGCAGAGAATGCTTCTGGGTCAGTGCGGAATGCCCTATTCCTGTTGGAGCAGTCTGCAATCTATACGAAAAACAAAATTCACGTTAGCGAGGTTAGAGCGCTACTTGGATGCGTAGATAAGCACTTAACCGAAAATTTGGTCAAATGCATATTGCTTGCCGATGCTTCGTCGGCGCTCGAGGTTTTTAGGGAATTGTGCTCCCAAAGCCTGCCGGTCCCCATATTGGAAGGGGTGCAACTGATAGTATACGAACTTTGCGTGACCTCAGTGAGCAAGGGACATAAATTTGACTTAGGGCGCGAGCTGCTGTCTACTGTAAGGTCTGGCTCCACCCCGTTTCTCTCCAGGGTGTGGCAAACCCTGACGCACGGGCTGCAAGAGGTGAAAAATGCCGATGACGTGCAGCGTGCTGGGGAGATGATGGTAATAAGGCTGTGTTACCTAAGTGATCTACCATCTCCGCAGAAGATTGCCGGGTTATTGCTCTCCAAGAGCAGGGAGGGAGCTCCGATGCACACTGTTAAAAAAAAAGTTGAGGGTGCAACCACGTATAGCTACGGAACACCGGAATTGGAATCCCGTACCATGGGTGGTACAAGTGGCGAAAGTGCTGGCCCTAGCCAGGTCGCAGCTAGTGAGAGCGCTCCTACCCAACGAGTGTATGACAATGAGCAGCGTACTGAACCCATGAAAAAAAATGGTGTCAATACTCATGACAAGGTGTACAATCCCGAGGAGGATGAGGCTGTGATGGGCGTGATGAGGGATTTTGAGGGCGCATCAGTCGTTGGTTGTTATGATTTGGTGTCTGAGTAGTTTATATGCCCTTTGATGACCAGAAGTTTTTCGATCTCCAGAATGCTATAAAAAAGAAGCTTGGTGAGTTTCGCGCGCACCAGGAGCCCAAGTCTTTTGACGGGCAATCGCTGGGTGGCAGGGTGCGCGTCAAGATAGTGCTATCCAACTTTTTAGAGTACAAAGTCCAGGAGGTGCGGGTTGACCCCTCAGTCCTGGAAGGCGAGGCTTTCATGGTGGAAGACCTAATCAAAGCCGCATTTGATGACGCGTTTAGGAAGTCGGTAGAGCATAACAAAGGTCTCATAAGTTCGCTAATGTCTTTCCATTTCTAGTATGAGTCGTATAGCTGTAGTTGGAGCTACTGGAAATGTAGGGAGGTTGGTGCTAAAAGTGCTGAGCGAGCGCGGTTTTTCTGTTGATAGTGTCGTAGCACTTTCTTCAGCCGAATCTGCGGGTAAGCGCCTGGGTTATGGTGAGAACTCTGAAATTCGGTGTGGCAGCCTGGATGAGTACGATTTCCACGGTTCTGAACTGGCGATTTTCGCCACCAGCGATGCAGTATCGGAGAGGTATGTCGGTAGAGCGGTGCAATGTGATTGTGTCGTTATTGATAGCTCGTCTTGCTACCGCATGGATGACGACGTTCCGCTGGTTATTCCGGAGGTAAACGGAGACGCCATAGCCTCGTATACCAACAAAAACATCATTGCAAGCCCTAACTGCTCAGCCACGCAGATGCTGGTAGCGCTTAATCCATTGCGTGCTGTGGCGGGAATAAAGCGGGTGGTGGCGTCAACATACCAATCTGTTTCCGGTGCTGGAAGGGGCGCGATGTCTGAGTTATATGACCAGACTAAGGCCATGTTTGTAAACAAGAAGCTAGAACCGAGCGAGTTTCCCAGGCAGATATCTTTCAATTGCATTCCGCATGTAGGTGAGTTTTTGGAAGATGGTTCAACGACCGAAGAGTGGAAGATGTCCGCTGAGGCGCAAAAGATCATGGGTGAGGACATAAAAATTGTTGCGACTTGCGTTAGAGTTCCAGTATTTGTATGTCACTCACAGGCTCTGAATATCGAGTTTCATAGCGCAATTTCTGTGGATGCAGCATACGAAGCGTTGAGCGAGGCACCGGGCGTCCTAGTGCTTGGTAACGAGAGCAGCATGCAATACGTAACCCCGATAGACTGCGTTGATGATGATGTAGTGTATGTATCTAGAATCCGCAAGGATACAACCGTGCCTTATGGGTTGAGTATGTGGGTAATATCTGACAACCTGAGGAAGGGTGCTGCATCTAACTTAGTGCAGATAGCGCAGATTTTGGTTGAGGAATATCTCTAGATGGGTGTGAATGGGAGTGAGAGCTCTTATTCTGGCTGCTATTTTACTCATTTTAGTTGATATTATACCGTTTGTGTGTTAGCATGTATGGTTTTCGAAGAGGAGCGGTTGTAATTTATGAACGATTACAGTGCCCAGTTCCAAGGCGCTTATTACTGCGCGGGGCTCAGGAGCTACTTGGTTAAGGTGTATAACTACATGGCTGCGGCCCTGGGGCTTACCGGTGTTGTTGCTTTGATGACTTCCTTTTCTCACGGGTTGATGAGTGTTCTTTACGGAACCCCACTGCACTGGGTGGTGTCTCTTGCCCCCATCGTCATGGTGTTCTTTCTCTCCTCCAGGGTGCACAGCATGAGCGTGCAGGCGGTGTTTGCGGTGTTTTTCGGGTTTGCGGCCACGATGGGGCTTTCCCTCTCGTACATGTTCATGGTGTACACCGCGCACAGTATAGCCAGGGTTTTCTTCATATCCTCCGCTATGTTCGGTGTGATGGCATTCTACGGGAATACAACCAAGAGAGACCTGTCTAAATTCGGCACTTTCCTCATCATGGGGGTTGTCGGGATATTGATAGCCTCGGTCGTGAATATATTCATGGCGAGCGGTCCGCTACATTTCGCTATATCGGTGGTTGCTGTGGTAGTGTTCACTGCGATGACAGCTTTTGATGCTCAGCGCATCAAGGACATGTACTACCGGTTTAATGATGGCTCTGAGGTCACTTCGAGTAAGATGGCCGTTATGGGCGCGACCAGCTTGTACTTCAACTACATAAACATTTTCCTTAGCCTGTTGCATCTCATGGGAGATCGCAGATAACAGATGTGTCCCCCTGTACAACAAGGGGACAAGGCTGTTTCCTATCACCAGCGCCTCGACCTTAGCGCGCTGCGTGGGGTGGCGGCCGCCCTTTCTAAGTCCTTGGCGGGGGATATGGCGGTTGCTATCAGTGGGGACTTAGGCGTCGGGAAGACTGAGTTTTGCAAGGCGATTATTCTTGAGTTGTCGAGTGCCAGCTTTCTTGGCAGCCCTACGTTTGGTGTAATCCACGAATATGAGTGCCCTGGGTTTCTTTTGTATCACGTAGACTTATACAGGCTCTCTTCCGTTAAGGAAGTGCAGGAGGCTGGTGTTTTTGACGTTTTAGCCGGCAATTTGGTGCTTGTCGAGTGGCCCGAAATTCTTGGTAATTGCGTGAAGTTTGATTTGGAACTCAATGTCACCTATTCCAGTGCGGGTAGCGATATGCGTGATATTGCGATACGGAGAAACTCCTGAGGTGTTATCTCGCCACTGACGTGGGTCACAAGGCTTTCCTTTCTAATCAGCGCACAGTTACGTACATAGCGCCGTGGCTTGTGGTGTGTCTGCCGCAGTTAATGCCGGAATGGGGTGCCCCGTGCGGCGTACCTTGGGTGATGAATTATCGACGCATTTACCCAGAGTGCTATCCTAATGATATGGACCGTAAACCGGTATCACCAAAGTCGGTAGGTACAAACCAATTCAGCAAGTAATGGCACAGTGTATCTTTTTACGGCGGTAGTATGCAGGTAGCAGACTCCCGTGCGCGCCAGCAACCATGAGTGCTACCTAAACGGAAACCTGGCCCCTGATTTACGTGGGGCGTAAAACTCTAGAAACCACCAAGCGAATGTGCCTGGTAGCAGGGGGACGATATTGGCTACTGCAATGAAGAAGAGGAAGAACCACTCCCCTTACTACCAAAGACCATACTCATCACATTTCCATCCATTCTAGGAGAAGACTCTGGTCTAGCAACTCCTTCAGTATCATTCACTAAACGATCTAGAATACCTAACCCCACTTCCTTATACTGAAGCTCACGTCCCACAAACCTTATAGACACCTTAACCTTATTTCCCTTCTCTATGAATCCTTTGAGGTTGTTGAGCTTAATGTTATAGTCGTTGTCCTCAATGTTTAGCCTGAACTTCAGTTCTTTGAGTGAGGAGGATCT
>NZ_AFMS01000028.1 GCF_000215485.1 Anaplasma marginale str. Florida | reverse complement strand
ATAAACTACGATGCCAAGGGAGCGTTATGCGGGGGTAATGTCTCTCCTTCCTCTTCTTTCACTTGGGTGAAAAGCCGTACCGGCGGGGCTGCAGCTTAGTACCGGAGCCCGAGGGGGTGGGGATTTTCGTCTTCCCCTTTAATTATTATGAGGTTCAGGAATGTCGTCCGGAGGTGTGGTCCCACCGAGTCCATCTGTGAAGGATAAGGGGGCGCTGAGTGCAGATCTTATAGGGCAAAGAAACGCCTGCTTCTCCAGCGCAGAGAAGTCAGAGGCAACAGCCAGATTCTTCTGTTATTGCTTCAGACCGGGCAAACCTGAGCCCTGGACGTAGCCCATGGCGAAGTTGCAGCTAAGTCTAAGAAGGGGTAGATAAAGCAACCCTAATCAGAAACCTAATCAGCTCTGGTGCAGACTATAGTGAAGTTGAAGCTGAACTCGAGAAGATTGGTGCTCTCTCTTCCCGGCAGCCTTCCGTCTCCGTACAGGAGCCCGTACAAGAACCTCGTGTTGGCACAGAAGCAGCGTTGCGGAAAGCATCGGAAGAGGAGGCTAAAATCTTTAGTGACAGCGTTGTGCGCCTCGCAGAAGGGCGCATACGCAACTATTTGGAACGTTACAACGCTGGGGAGGAACGTTTGGGCCTCACCAGTGACGCAATAATGTCATACAAAAGAGAATTGCAGCAGAAGGCCCGAGAGAATGGCAGGGAGTTTACCGAGACGGAGAATACCATGCTCTGGGCATGTGTGAATATGGCTGCACTTAACCCGGATGCCGCTGCGTCTCGTGAGTTTGCGCGACAAGTTAATTTGAGCCACGATAAAAGAGTTGCTAAACTGCAACTGCGTGATCAGACGCGGTGGGATGATCCCGCAACTCGGGACCCGAATAGAGCCGAGTTCTTTTTCCCCACTCCGAAGAGTATAATAGGTCTGCCAGGTGCGGACGAATATCCGCGCACCCTAGCGCGGCTGTTTCCTAACCCCGAAGCGGAAACTCCTTGGGCGCTTGAGAGTGCCGGGAGGAAGCTTGTTGCGCACATAAAAGCGGGGCTTGATGTAGATACATTCGATCCTAGCGCGCCGATAGTTGGGAAGCCTGATGCGCCTGAACAGCCACCGATCCCGACCGGGGGGTGGAGTAAACAAGAGCAAAGAAAGATGGTGGACGGCTTCCTCAAAGATATGGAGAAGGCGATGGACGCAACGCGCGAGGCGGTGCTTCGGAGTAATAAAGAAAGGGCGAAGCAACGCGAACAACGGGATGCGCAGTTCAGAAATAAAATCACTCAGCAAAGCATTGAAGCATCTATACGTTCTCTAGAGCGCCACGGAGTTACAGTTAATGATGAAGCCAGGAAGGCCATTGTGGAGCGAGAGACGGCTATCGCGGGAAGGGTACAGGTACGCGAAAACGTGCGGCGTGCAAAAGTGCGTGAAGAAGTGCGGCGCGCAGACGCGGAATTGCGCAAATTGACGGGGGTTGGCGAAACGGAAAGTGCGTTCGCGAAAATGGGCGAAATGGGGGTGGCGTCATCGCTTACGCCTGACTTCTACGAGCGCGCGAAAGTTAGCAAAGGGGCACGCGCAGCGACGGGGATGGCCGAAACGAAAGAGGTGTCACCGCCTGCGCCTGGCTTCTTTCAACGCATGCAGAAACTAATGCAGCATGTTGTCACAAGAGTAGTATCAAAATTTTTCAATAAACACGCGGAGCAGCCCCTAGCCGATCAAGTCGCAAGTGCCGTAGATAATGTCAAAGCCCAGCTCCGTACTGATGATACCAGCAAGACTGTTGAGGCGGGCGTGAAGCAGGAGAAAGCTGATCTGCTTGCAAAGGATCCACTCGCGAAAGCTGCTGACCCGCTTACAAAAACTGACCGGCGTGCAAAAACTGCTGACCCGCTTGCAAAAACAACTGACCAGCTTGTAAAAACCGATAATACATTTGCGGAGCGTACTGCCGAGGTCCAAGCAGAGCTGGAAGTTGCGGGTGTTAGATTCAGCGGGCAGCAACCAGGCGTTGCCGTAGACATAAGCGACATGTCTGCTACCGCTAATTCCAGACAGCAGCAGAGTGCCAGTGAGCGGGTGGGGCAGAGGCCCACGTTGGAAAGCGCCGTAAGGGAATTTGCAAATGCGGTGGATGCCGCTTCAAAGTTGGAGCAGCGCACGGCACGGCAGCAACCCGCGATACAACAGCCACAAAGCGCGCGTGGTAGATAACAACACAACGCAGCCACTCCTCAAAAACCAGCAAAACTTCAAACTTTGTGCATCCCAGTACGGGGGTTTCCTGCCCCGCGGCCGCCACTCTGCTGTGCTCCCAGCACACCCAAGCTCATGATATACAGTAGTGCACACGTCATGATGCCACCAAATGTCATCATGGCAAACTCTGAAGCCATGAGGTCTTTAGTTGCTTGTTCTACGTTACTGTGAAGGTAATCCGCAGCTGCTTTAGCACGTAGTCCCACGCTCTCGTATTTAGCATCTGCCTTCGCTGCTGCCTCAGCTGCAATCTTTTCTGATAGTTGCTTAGAAAGCGCTTCCAGTGACTTCATGTGGGGATGGACGTTCTTGAGTGTACCATCAGCGCCTTTTATGAAGTCATTCAGCCGCTGCAGCTCTGCACTCTTGCGCTGGAATACGGCCGAGATGGCTTGTACTACATTGCTTTGATTCTGTTGTTGTTGCTTGTCGTCTTCTGCCATCGCACCTGTGCAATCTGGCTCTCCTGCTGATTGAGGGATTGTATTTTCCCATCTACAGAAGCCTCATTTACAGCAGTAGCAAGACCTTCAGCTGCCTGCTCGAGTTCCTTTTGGTCAATGCTGTCCACGCCCTTGGCTTCAGGGGTGGTGTGTGCATCGTCTAATTTAATACCCGCAGCTTCCAGCCCTGCTTGGACCTCGGCAGTACGCCCCGCAAGTGTATTAGTCTGTTGCTGCTGTTCTCCCTGCAAGGACTTCGTCCTGATTGGGGCAGAGCTCCTTCTACATGAGATCATGCACGGCTTTGAGCATCAGACCGAGCGAGTGCTCATCTGTGAGACGATGGGTCCCGCTTTTACTCAGGTGCACGCGCACATCCCCAGATTTTACTTTACCTGCTATTTCTAGAGAAACTTGATAAGGCACGACTGTGTCATCCATACCGTGTATGAGCACCATAGGGTGCTCCACCGCGATCTCACGCTTGTTCATAAGCAGATGGGCTTTGCCGTCATCTATAAGTTTTTTGGTAATCACATAACTGCAGTTATCCGTATTTTTTATGGTCTTGCCTGTGCGCATCATCTCTGCGCGCTGCGACTCGCTCAAATCCAACGATTCCGTAAAATCTGGTGCAGGCGCCATGCCAACAAGCCCCCGTACTCTTCTGCCGTGAGATAGAGCAGTTAGCAGCATGAGCCACCCTCCCATGCTGGAGCCCACTATAACCAAAGGCGCGCTCGTCAGGGATTCAACCACGCTCACGCAGCTAGCGTACCAGTCGCTTATTGTGCATTCTTGAAACTCGCCGCTCGAACTACCATGACCAAAGTAGTCAAAAACTGTGCAGTGCACTCCGTGGGATTTGCAGTACTCGAACAAATGCTGCGCTTTTGTGCCGCGCATATCGGACATAAAACCCCCGAAAAACACAACAGACACGGGGCTTTGAACCGTGGTCTGCATGTATGATATGTAACTAGAATTGCCCAACTCGAGCCGCTTTTCCTCGCCCACAACAGCCCCAACACACGATTGCCTGTGAGCATTGTATGAGAATCGGTAATGCTTCACAATCCGAAAAATACAATCTCCTTTTGAAGAATGTGCCGCCTCCTGTTCGGAAGTTTTGACGTCTGCGAACGTGCCGGGCCTACTATTCGCCTTCCTGCTGCTTAAGCTGCTTCATATACGCAAGCAGATCTGCGATATCTTGGGGTTTTGAAAGGCCCACGAAGGACATACGAGTTCCGCTGGCATAGCTCTGTGGGCTTTTGAGGAATTTAAATAACTCTTCCTCACTCCAGTCGCCCTGCATGCTAGACAACGCCTTAGAGTATGTGAACCCGGGGGTGTTGCACTTTTTTGCACCTATAATGCCCCACAGGTTGGGGCCTACTCTGTTGGGGCCGCCTTTGTCAAAGGTGTGGCACGCGACGCACTTTTTGGATACGCTCTTCCCCCTATCCGGGCTGGCGTTTGACATCAGAGATGCTAAATCTACCTCTTGCTGGGCATCACCCGCTCCCGCGTCCGTAGCGGCAGGCTGCTTACTGCCAACATCTACGCTGTACCCTCTGGGCGGGTCTTCGTCGGGGTTATAGAGCAGATCAACTACGTTGCTCACCAATAATATCACGAAGGACGCCAACAAGATGGCAGTGGCAACTCTATTGAACCTGAAACCCACGCCCAACTTACCGATAAACCCAACTAAAGAAAGCTAGTTCAATCATGCAACGCAGTCAATACATAAAATTCCCAACACAATCAAGCCGATTTGCGTTTTGGCACGAACAACTGCATCGAGACTTAACTTATAGGTGCTGGGAGTTCTTGGTCCGCCATCATCCCGGTGGATGCCAGTTTGAGTCCCTTTGATTTCATGCCCCACTTGAGTGGTGCGTCATCAAGGCTTATGACAACGCCGTTCTGGGCCGGCTCGGCCCATTTACTGCATGAGATCTGCACTGCTTTGAGCATCAGCCGAACGATACCCATGGGAGTCTCGGCCGCAGTCATCCCGGTGGATGCCAGTTTGACCTTTGGTTTCGTTGATTGCTGCACATAGTTGGGAGCTGGTACAGGAATGCCGTTATTTGGGGAACGTGACTGCAAGCCCGATACGATCTAACACCCCGAAAACGATGTTTGGGTATAGAAACAGCGCGATCGTGCACGCGGACGTGGCCATCATGGCTGTGAGCATTGGCACTGGGGCCTCCTTTCTGCCGCTTTTCGCCGAAGGCTTGATGAAGAACGCCCTGTATATTATCGGGACAAAATACAAGGTGTTGAGCAAGGTGCTCGCCACTACTGTGAGCACTACCACAATATGTCCACTGCCCATTGCTTCTGACAGAATTGAGAACTTTCCCCAAAAGGTTGAGGCTGGCGGCACCCCAACCATCGCCAAAGCCCCGATGCAAAACGCTGCGGCTGTAAGAGGCATCGCACGCCCTATACCGTCCATTTCCTTGACGCTAGTCTTGCCCGTGACTGCGTATATTGCACCTGCGGCAAAGAATAATGTAATCTTAGCGAAAGCGTGGCACACCATCTGCAAAACAGCTGCCCTAATTGCCCCGTCGGTATACATAGAGACTGCCAGCGTTATGTAGGAGAGCTGCGAAACTGTGGAGTACGCCAGCAACTTTTTTAGATTGCTCTGTTGCATCGCCATGACCGAGCCTACAATTATAGTTGCGGCGGATAAGTACATCAGGACATTGCAGTTGTATATGGTTCCACCTGCTGAGGCGTAATATTCGCCCATTCCCCGTACGCCAAGTACGTATACTGCAATCTTTATAATTGTAAACACTCCAGACTTAACCACAGCCACTGCGTGCAGTAGCGCGCTTACCGGAGTTGGGGCCACCATAGCCCTGGGCAGCCACACGTGTACTGGTACAATTGCAGCTTTGGCAACTCCATAGCACAGCAGGATGAGCAAAATTGGTAAGAAGGCTGGGTGTGTTTCAGATATGAAACTTGCAGTGCCGAATGATCCCGCACCCCCCAGCCCGCAAATCATTATTACTGCAGGAAGAAAAAACAGCATGGAAGCGCATAGTAATGTTTTTAGGTAGAACTTGCCTCCCTCTATGGAGCTTGCACTCAGCCCGTGTATGATTAAGGGATAAGTGCATGCGGTAAGAATTTCGTATGCAACAAATAGGGTGACTATGTTACCGGAAAAAGCCACGCATAAAGTGCAGCCGACGCTGGCTGCAAAGCAGGAGTAAAAGACCGGGTGGCGTTTTTTGTTTTTGAGTTCCGTTTTGTTCATGTAGCATATTGTATAGACGTTGGTTATAAGCCACAGTAACGAGACCATGAGTGCAAATGCCACGCCAAGGGCTTCCGGTTGAAGAGCAATACACAGTGATGACGTCATTTCATAACGCAGAACCGCGCCACCCTGGCCGCCGGCGCAAAGCACATATATACGGTACAAGATTGGTACCAACGCGCACGAAGATACCAGAGTTAAAACTTCATAAGCACGGCGTACATTGCGAAATGCTAAGATCAGCACCGCCGATGCAAACGGCAACGATACCGCGCCAAGCAGCGAAGCACCTACACTGCACATGCACAGAAGCTTAGTCATCACTCACCCACAGCACGTAGGCCACAATTAATAGCAACAAAACACCCGAAAGTAAAACACTTTACTTTTGTACTCATGGAAGGTAAGTTGCCATGGAGGAGGCCTTGCACCGTTCCATGTTGCCGTCTAGTATGCAAACTTGCAGTGCGGGATGTGCCGTACACAACCGGCGCAGTGCTGCCTTGTGCTGAAGTTTTGCGTATCGGCGCTCATTATAAATGTACAAATGTACGATGATGAGTGCAGCTGGAGATAACACGCACGAGGTGTATTCAGTTGTGTATGTGGTATATCTGTGTGGCGAAAAGTGGGGGAACATTGACGCTTGATTGGCGTCGCTGGCTTGTAATCTACTCTATAAAATTACACTCACGAGCTTTGGGTGACTGCCCCGTTGGACAATGTCAGCTGCTTGCAAGCAATTGCGCACTTAGCGGCTAGAAGCTTCGCCACGGGCACCTTATAGGGAGAGCAAGATACGTAATCGATGCCCAGTTTGGCACACAGCTGCATGGCTTCCAGCGTCCCGCCGTGCTCCCCACACATTCCAGTCTTAATTTTTGCGCCGGATTCTCGCGCAAGCTTCATGGTAATCTCTATCAACTTGCCCACTCCCTGTTCATCAAGGAGCTCAAAGGGGTCAGAACGCAGTATGCCAGCGCTTGTGTAATGTTCGACGAACTTTGAAGAGTCATCCCGAGACATGCCCAGCGTTGTTTGTGTTAGGTCATTCGTGCCGAAGCTGAAAAACTGCACGTGTTTTGCCAACCTGTCGGCAAGTAGTGCAGCCCTGGGGAGCTCAATCATAACCCCGATACTATATGGTGCGTTGTTAAATTGCTCGGCAACGCGCCGCACCAGATCGCCCACCCGGGTTATTTCTCCCTCGTCCATTACAAAAGGTACCATAATTTCTGGCACGACTTCTGCTATCCCTTCCTCGCGCAGCTCCCCTACAGCTTGAAAAATCGCCCGTACCTGCATTTCGTAGATTTCCGGATAGGAAATTGCCAACCTGCAACCTCTGTGACCCAGCATTGGGTTTTTCTCAGACAATGCGGACACCCTGTTGCGTACGTGCTCCAGGGGTTTGCCGATCCTTTTCGCAATGTCTTCCAACACTTCGCGGCTGGTGGGCAAAAATTCATGTAACGGAGGGTCCAGCAACCTTATGGTGATTTGCTTGCCCTGCATACATGCGAACATCTCCTTAAAGTCGTTCTTTTGCATGATCTCTATTTTCGCCAGCGCATTGTCCCGTTCTTGCTTGTCACCTGCTACTATCATTTCCTGTACGGTTGCTATTCTCCCGTCGGAGAAAAACATGTGCTCCGTCCTGCACAATCCAACGCCGTCGGCCCCGAATTGTTTTGCAGTTTTCATATCTTCTGGGGTATCTGCATTTGCCATCACCCCTATGGTTCTGACCTCATCTACCCAACTCATCAGTTCGCTAAAGCTTTCAGGAAGTTGCGGTGTCACGGTTTTGACCGTACCTAACATCACCTCTCCGGTACTGCCGTTTATGGTAATGTTCTCCCCTTGGGCGACCTTTAACCCTTCTCCATTGTAAAAAAACTCTCCGCTCTTATCGATAAAAAGGCCACTAGTTCCGCAAATGCAGGGCTTTCCCATGCCTCGGGCCACAACCGCAGCATGAGACGTCATCCCGCCTCTCAACGTTAGTATTCCTGCAGAACTGCTCATGCCGCCTATGTCTTCCGGGCTGGTTTCTTGCCGTACCAGTATTACGTTTTTTCCCTGCTTTTTTAGTGACTCCGCATCACTTGATGTAAATGCAACGCATCCGGACGCCGCCCCCGGAGATGCAGGCAACCCCCTGCAGACCACGGCGTTGTCAGACCCACCGTCCAATACTGGGTGTAATAACCCGCTCAGTGTGGTATGGTCTATCCTGTTTATGGCCTCCTCTCTTGAAATTAACCCCTCCTTGACCATAGCAACAGCAAGGTGTACTGCAGCCTGCGCGCTGCGCTTGCCTGCTCTTGTCTGCAAAATCCACAGCTTGCCGTCTTGTACGGTGAATTCGACGTCTTGCATGTCTTTGTAGGATTGTTCTAACTTGTGGCACACCTCAACTAGCTCCCCGTAGACGCGCGGCATCACTCGCTCCATGAGGCTTATAGGGGCCGGATCCTTGTTGCCAGATACTACATCCTCCCCCTGCGCGTTTATGAGAAACTCTCCAAAAATCTCCTTAGCGCCTGTGGATGGGTTTCTTGTGAATACCACACCGGTTGCAGAGTTTTGGCTAACGTTGCCAAATACCATGGATTGCACGTTGACTGCAGTACCAATTTCGGATGAAATCCCATACACCTTTCTGTAGGCAACTGCTCTACTGTTCATCCAGGACCTAAAAACCGCTCCGATAGCGTTGTATAGCTGTTCATGTACGTTCTGGGGGAACTCCGCGCCCCCGTGTTTGAGCACTAAGTGCTTAAATTCCGTGACCAGTTCTGACAGCGCTGAAACGTCAGCGATTGGTCCACCCGGCAGCAGAGACAGCTCTCGGCATTTTCTGTCATACCCTTCTTCAAACAGGTGGTTGTCCAGCTGCATTACCGTAGTGGCGTACATCTGTATCAGCCTTCTGTAGCTGTCATACGCGAACCTTTCCGAATAAGCCCGCTTCAACCCTTCCACAATTTCGTCGTTTATCCCCACATTTAGTATAGTGTCCATCATGCCGGGCATGGACCGGACACTACCTGAACGAACGGACACCAACAGTGGACGATCGGGATTGCCAAATTCCAGCGATATTTCGTTGCCCAAATGTTGCAAAGCTTTTTGTAATTGTTGAAACAGGCCTTCAGGGAGCTTTCCATGTTTGTGATAGTGCCCACACACTGATGTTGGGATTGTAAAACCGGGAGGAACGTTGATGCCAATTCTGCACATTTCAGCCAAACCTGCCCCCTTGTTACCAAGCAAGTTTGCCAAATGCGAGCCACCATCGCACTTGCTTTTGCTGAAGTGGTAAATCAACAGTTCACTCATACACTCCTACCAGACTCCGAGAAGATGGGATAAGGACGCGACACCATACGCCCCCATCATAGGATAATAAGGCTTAACATTCGGCAGCGCAACTACACAAGCTCCAATGCTGCGCAGAATGTGTACAATGTTTTCCGCGCGCCACCATCGCACCATCGGGCAGGTGGGGCACGGGCTCTGCCGGCTGCACAGAATTTGCGTGCTACCGTGCGCCGCAAGCGTAACCTGGCCGAGCGTTGGTTTCTTGTTCTTCCCTGTGTGCATGCCGGAGCGCGGCCGCCGAAAGAGCGGAATCCTACTTGGGCTTTCTAGGAGCCTTAGGCCTCTTTACCAGTACCACAGTGTTGTAGAGCGTGTCGTGTAATGTCTGTCGATTTTTAGAGAATAAGGCAATTGCATACCAGTAAGACCAAAACAGCAGCACTGCGGCCTGAAAGAGAAACAGCACGCTCAAGATAGCCGGTCCAGCGTCAACTACATCTAATGATTGTAACAGTAAAAGAGCTACAGTTGGGCACAGAAACTGCGATATCGTTCTGTTAAATATCACGCCCGTTTTCACGACAGTGCCGTCACACGTCGCGGTAAAAATTCCCAAGATTTTTTGCCCTACAGATGCCTTTAGTGGGGATGCATACAGATACGTATGGTAGCAACATGTTACCACCATAAAAACCAGGAACAGCGCGTAGCCGTGATCATGCGTTACAGAATGTATCAGATGTGCAGAGCAAGATACCAGAGCCATGTCGATGATATTAGCCAAGATCCTTCTCGGTATGCTAGCAAGCTCAAGCTTTTTCATATCTAATTCAGCAGACCCCTAACAAATCCGCAAAGGTCGATGAAATTCCTGAATGACAACACGCCCTCAACTTCGGTGCCGCCGTACACTATGGGCAAGCACTTCGCACTCCTCGCGCTCGCAACATCTGAAACGCTGTCTCCCACGAAAAACACCTGCTCGCTAGGAGTAACGTCCAATATCTCAAGTGCCGCGATTACGGGTTTGGGGGAAGGCTTGTTTTCTGGGGTGTCACCAGAACCTATAATTGCAGAAAAATACTTTGACAACCCTGTGGCACGCACCTCCTCACGAAGCGACGGCCCGTTTTTGTTGCTCACTATGCCCATACTGATTCCATTGTCGTACAAAAGCTCCAGCAATTCCAGCACGTTGCTGCTGGGAATAAGTTTCCTGACCCTCGTGGATTTTTCGGCAAACTCCATATATAAGGCTGAGGCCTCCTTCCATCTCGATCCTAAGGAGTGCACTAAGTACCTATCGACCGTACTTGGATCTATGGAGGCAAGGTCTATGTCGCTGCGACCCATGTGCTTTAGAACCTTATCCACCGTTTCGTAGTCTAGTGCACTACCTGTCACCAAAGTGTTACACCAGTCAAAAATTACCGCTACTGGAGGACGCATAGACACTCCCTTTGTTCACACACATTCAACAATGCCGTAGTTAAAACTCGGTTAAACCAACGGAGCCAGTACTTTACGTTTTTGTGAACTGTGTGACAACCTCATAATGTAGCGTAGATTGCTTTGCTAAAGGGACTGCCCGCATCTATTGCCTATGCCAGGGTGGTGGCTGCCGTGCAGCCCACATTAGGCTATTTGCGCTTGATGTTCAGGGCGATTGAGAGCTCCTGTAAGTGTGCAGGGCTCACCTCAGACGGTGCTCCCATGAGCAGATCTTCGCCGGTTTGGTTCAGCGGAAAACATATCACCTCTCTAATGTTGGGTGCGTCGGCCAGCAACATTACTATCCTATCAATTCCGGGGGCTAGCCCTCCATGCGGGGGCGCTCCGAACTTGAATGCGCGCACCAAAGCCCCAAATTTGGAGTTTACAGTCTGTTCATCGTAGCCAACCATGGAAAATGCTTTGTACATTACGTCGAGCCTATGGTTACGTATTGCCCCACTCGATATTTCAATGCCGTTACATACGATGTCGTATTGATAGGCGATTATGTCGAGTGGATTTTGCTGCTCGAGTGCTTCCATTTCCCCTTGTGGCATGGAAAATGGGTTGTGGCAGAAATCCAATTCCCCGTCTTCGCACTTAAAGTAGGGGAAGTCTACTATCCAACAGAACTTGAAAGTGTCATGCTCAATCAAGCCCAGTTCAAGCCCCAACAATTCCCTAATCTTGCCCGCGAAATCTGCGGCTTTGTCAGCCGTGTCTGACATAAAAAACACGCTATCCCCATTTCCAACTCCCGCTGCAGATCTTATGCGTGCAAGTTCGTCTTCACTCAGAAACTTGGCTATGGGCCCCTTGGCGGTTCCATCTGCTTCGTATGTTACGTAGCCGAGGCCGCGTGCGCCGAACTCCTTTGCTCGTTCTATTTTGTCATCAAAAAAACTCCTCGGCTTCCCAGAAGTGTTGGGAGCAGGAATTGCCCTGACCACTTCACCGGCTTCAACCCCGGCTTGAAATGTTCTGAATCCGGAATTGCGAAAGATTTCAGTCACATCGGAAATTACTAACGGATTTCTAAGGTCTGGCTTGTCTGACCCGTAACGTATCATAGAATCGCGGTAAGTAATTCTCGGAAATTGCCTGTCAACTTTCTTGTCGGCACCAGCAAATTTAGCGAACAGGCCATACAGCACCGGCTCAATCGCCGCGAAGACATCTTCCTGGGTGACGAAAGACATTTCCATGTCTAGCTGATAAAACTCCCCGGGTGATCTGTCTGCTCTAGAATCTTCATCGCGGAAACAGGGTGCAATTTGGAAGTATTTATCAAACCCGCCCACCATAAGCAGTTGCTTGAAGATTTGAGGAGCCTGCGGCAGCGCATAAAACTTACCGGCATGGGTCCTGCTTGGAACTATATAATCTCTTGCGCCTTCCGGGGAAGATGAGGTCAAAATGGGAGTGTGCACCTCAATGAATCCCAGGGCTTCCATGGCTCTTCTCAGCTCTGATACGACCATTGATCTGAGCAGTATGCTGTTTTTTACTTTGTCGCACCTCAGATCTAAAAACCTGTGCTGCAGCCTTATATCTTCCGGATAGCTAAAGCTTGTTGGTACGTGTAATGGCAAGGGGGCCGCTTCTGAGACCACGGTTAGGGTGCTAACCTTGACTTCCACGTGCCCGGTTTCTATTGATGCGTTGACATTATCCTCGCTCCTCTCTGCCACAATGCCCCTGACCGTAATAACGCTCTCGAGCCCTATAGTGGCCATGCGATTAAACAATTCTGGGTTTTCAGACTCATTGAAAATCAGCTGGGTGATCCCATAAAAATCTCTGAGATCGACAAATAAAAGCCCTCCATGGTCGCGCTTTCTGTACACCCATCCTGAGAGGGCTACCTCGTTTCCTACATGGGCTACACCCAATTCATTACATACGTGAGTTCTGTATATGTTCATATGTGCCGTATTACCGGAAGATGAGCATATTCTTTACCACAATCTAGCTGAAGGCTATGAAAAAGTTGGCGCCCTGCAATTTGCGGCCTCGTCTTGCCCACGGACCAAGTATCTGGTGGCATTGAGTTAGCAATGTCTGGAATTAGTAGGCACTCATGGTGGCCAGGCTTATGTCCCGCGCAGGTTGTCCGGGGTTCTGTTGATGTAGCACGGTGCCCTACAAATTTGCGCGGGTTTACCATTAATTAGTTGTAACCCAGTTGGTATACAAATTTGCGCCTATGGATGGGGTTGTGTCGCGCTAATATTTCGCTTAATAAGCGATACCTACTCACTCATGGGTATGATTTATGTTTACATGCGGCTCCGATTTATTTATAAGTCGTCCATCATGCGTTAACTCAAAGTAGATTGTGGGATGAGGTGCAGGGCCTTGCTACTGGCGGTGCTTTTGATAAGTACCCAGACTGGCTGTAGTCTCATGGTTGCCGGCCTTGCTGTGGTGACTGGGGCTGTGGTGGCGCTACAGGAGCGTTCTGTCGGCGATGTTATCGATGATGCCGCGATATTGATCAAGATCAATAAGGAACTGTTTCAACAGGGCATGTTCTCCTCTATCACCGTCCGTGTTAGCGAAGGAAGGGTGTTGCTGACGGGCACTGTTGATTCTCCCGATAAGAGGCTAAAGGCTGAAAGGGTGGCGTGGCAGCAGAGCGAGGTTAAAGAGGTCGTCAACGAAATTGCAGTAGACAAAGACGAAGTGACCTTGAAAGAGGTTGCTATAGATAGCGCCATCAGTGCGCAGATAAAAGCTCGTATGGTGGCCCATGCGGGGATCAAGTCTGTAAACTACAGCATCAACACTGTTGGAGGGGTTGTGTACCTGATGGGTATAGCCCAGAGCCAGAAAGAGCTGAACTCCGTAATCGGGATTAGCAAAAGGGTTAAAGGCGTAAAGCAGGTAATAAGCTACGTAAGGCTGAAACACAGCAAGTTGCGTCGCTAAAGGGTTAGGTATTCGTGCTCAGAGTTGCCTTCCAGATGGATGAAGACGTCGTAGTTGGGCGTGAT
>NZ_AFMS01000029.1 GCF_000215485.1 Anaplasma marginale str. Florida | reverse complement strand
GGCTACGGAGGCACAACAAAAGAGGCCGCATCTGTGGCCCCAGTGAAAAAACGGGCAGCTATAATATAAAAGTCAGATTAAACGCAGATACACACGGCATTCCGTTGCTTTTTCACCCGGAACAGCCCTACGTCATGGTAACGCCCGGAGTGCAGCAGTTGGCCTTCTACGTAGCAGAAAACCCGTCTGACAAAGAAATAAGCGGCATGGCCGTGTATAACGTAACTCCAGTACAAGCAGGAAAGTACTTTTACAAAATCGCCTGTTTTTGCTTCTCGCAGCAGACATTCGCCCCAGGGCTGAAGATAACTATGCCAGTATCGTTTTTCATAGCTCCAGAGATAGAGGAGGACCCCCAAACCGAGGATATAAGGGAGATTACCCTATCTTACACCTTCTTTCCGACAGAGCAGGAAAGCTCCCCAGCAGCTGCAGCCACGCCGCAAAATACGCCACAGGCCAACGCGACAGGAGCACAAAAGCACACGGACGGAGCTGCGTAGCCACCACACTTACGGCAGCAGGGGCGATACGCCGAAAGGTACGACGGAGGCACCGCCTTTTGAGATCCTGACATTGGCGATATTCGCGGAGGAAACGTTCAGCCTATCGGCAATATCGTCGATGTCTGCATCCGAAAAGTGAGTTCTGTCATCACTAAGGACCAACATACCATTGCCTGCAGAAGAGAGCATGTAGCGTATAAGACCTACACCCCCGGTAACCAACACCAAAGCAGCCGCAACCAAGCACACGTGCGACGCCGTGGACGGGACAAACAGAGCCTTAGCTGCCTCCACAAAATCACCCTGGGCACCGGCACACAAAACGCCGAACGCGGCAGAAAAAGTACACAGCGAAACGCCAAGTGCCCCCACAAGGGCGCAGGAAAGGGGCTCGAACTTAGCACCTCGAAGCCCACCCGTCCTGACACTAACCTCAGCACGAGCGTTAGTGCTGCGCACAAAGGACCCGTTCATCTGCAGCATACCCGAAGAGCTAAACGCCTCCTCAGGCAAAGAGACAACGAGCCCATATTTGTCTACAGACTTGAGCCTAAGGCAGAACACCATAAGCCCAGAAAACGCCACAAAAGCAGCCACCATGGAGCAGAGGAAGGCCGCAGTGGCAGGCCCTGCACCCAGCAAGTGGACCCCAGAAGCGGAGATGTAAGCGGCGAAGAAAGAAAGAGAGGCAGCGCTCGCAACCAGCAGCACAGCACAAATCTTAGCGTACAGCCGATCACGCCCAATCCGCGAAACACCTACATCACCGTAGTCAGCATCCCTATACACCCTACAGCCTCATCACCTTAAAAAGATTACTAGCATTTTAAGGAAATAAGCACCCAGAGTCAATAGAACCCCCGCGCAACCGCCTCAGGAGGCGGCTCAAGCCTACACAGACAACACAGCCACAACGTGCACCAACGCAGGCTCACACCCGGAGAGCGACACTTAACTAACCGGCAGCACAGCGGGAACAACCGCACCCACAGCTACCAGGAAGACAGAGAAAGGGCGACGTAGCACTCGCGACCAGGCGGGAGAAACCACCCAGGAACCGCACCACCACTACAGCATGCAACAACGCCAAACCGCAGTAGATTGGAACACAAACCGCCGCCCGGAGATTACATTGCAACGGGAGTTGCCGCGCCGCCGCCCCTGTAATTAGCATCGTGTACGTGTATAGCCATAACCTCGTTGAAGTCGGTCTCTGGACCCAGCGCACCAGCGGGGAGGACCCCATCTGCAGCGGAGACATCACCAGAGCTCACAACACAAAGCCTGTTCCCCTGACCGGAGGCAAGCAATCCACCTCTCATGGCAGCAAAGAACGTTACAGCCATAGCTAAGAATAGCATGACAACCCACGCTTGTTGCAGAGGAGTAGCAGCAGCAAACCCGGAACCTATCAAATCGGCAGTAATAGCCGTAGAACTAGGCAGCGCACCAGACAGCGCAGCGAACACAGTCAGAGTCACCAGACCCGCCATAGATGTAGGCGTGGAGAACGGATTTGTGCGACCGCTCGAAACAAAAGACACGTGCCGCGTCTCATGTCTCCGTCCCAGCTCACCTTCTGCCCCCCTAGCAGGAGCTACCAAGTATGCGGCATTCGGATACAGGCCGTTCATCTCCTTAGCCTTCTTCTGATGTTCATTGCAGACCACGGCCAAGCCTATAGCAGCAACAACAAACACAGCCAGCATGACCATCAGCGCTATGAACTCGGGACGCTTCAGAAGCACGCTAGATTCCAGGCCCTCCTGAGACAGCCTCCACACACGCGCTGCAAGCGCGGCAACTACTATGACCGACAAAGCTGTAGTAACACCCAAACCCTGACGCATATACCTAGTACCATCTGGGTTCGCTATGTGCGCACTCAGCCTCTCATCTTTAATCTTGAAGGACATAACCGACACAACCTAAATAGATAACACACCAGGCGATACTACTGCTGGGGAACAAGATTGTCAACTAGTTAAACTTGGAAATATAAAACCTTACATGCGGAAGCTAACTAGTTTACAGATCTTTAAGTTGCAGCCGTCTCATTGGAAGCCTATTTTTACTCTATAGTAATAATTAGCAATGCACACCCCCGCATAGCAGAGTATGGCACAATAGCAACACCGATACTACGTGTGGAAACTGGCAGAAAACGGCTGAGATCTGCGCCCATAGCGTATATGCGCATGAGTCTGCGTGCAAAAACTGCGCTCCGTGCTTACATACACCACTGCGTATTTTCACGCCAGGTTAGCTACTACACGTAACCTGCAAAGTCTATGTCAGCTTGTAGTATCACGCACTAAAACAGCCTCTATGGAGCTATTGCGGACTACGAGCATCTATAACACACTTAACACAGACTCCAGAAGTTTCACTCCCGAGCCCCATGAGCGCATTGATCCAACTTGTGCCCTGTAGAATATCGTGGGCTGAGCTCCGCTCTCCCTTAGCACCAGGGATACGCGCATTCCCAGCTGCTGTACCATCTGCAACGCCATGCTCCTCCTGCACCACAGAGCCGCGAGATGACCCCCCATGTATTACCGCCGCGCGAGCGGGATCGGATTCTGACGCCACAACAACAAACATGTTTACGCAAGGTGTGGCTCCATCAGTAAAAACTCTGACGCAAAATAGCATAAAGCACGAAATCAAAAACGCCGCAACTGCGGCGAGAAATATAACACTTTCTACGCTTTGAACTCTGGAAATCAGCGAAGCGATTGCGGGTATAGTTTGCGACTTTCCAACTATTACCCCGCTCACCAGTGCGGCGGTAATGAGTGAACACGCAATAGCGCATGCTAGAACCGACTGAAACACCCCATAGCCAGCCTGCACTCCATGTCTGCGCACACTGACATCAAATCTTCTGTTCGGACAACCAAAAGGAGCTTGTATCGTTCCGCTGGCATGCTGCACCCTACCGCTGCGACTCTGCAGGGCAGACATAATGAACACGAATGTTAAGCTTATAAGGAGTGACACCGTAGAGGCCACAGCAACAATAAAAACCGGAGCGTACCACGAAAACGCAACACCAGCAGATATCGCATAGGCAAACGCAAACGCGGCTACGGTGGCAAACAGCGTAGCACAAAGAACCCCCAGCCTGAAGTATACATTGCTGATGGGCTTACGCAGAATCAGAGCCCTTACGCCGCTCTCAACGTCATCTTCGCCATCCCCCCTCACATACCCTCATGTAAAACACAAATCCAATGTGCGGTCCTGCCGCCGCGTACAGTATACTCGCTATCTCCCACAGTGAAAACCACAAACCCCTAATAGCAGCCGTGGGACGGCAGAGCAACAAAACACTTTGCTGTGCACAGCAACGCGAGCTTCTTGGAGACTGCTGTGGTGACTACCTAAAAATAGCCGTTATAGCCTAGGGTACTACCCTACCGCCAATGTTGTTTCGCACCCCCACTTCGACAACAGATAGGTCACCGAGCACTTCTCGCGCAACTTCATTAACTTCTTGCAGCGTTATGGAATCAAACAGCGCGCGATATTCCGATATGTAGCCCAGCTCCCTACCCTGCAGCTGCAGTCTCATGAGCAAATTCGCCACAGAACCCGTGTTTAGAAAGGTAAATACGAAAGAATCAAGGATATCGGCCTTTGAGATGTTGAACACCTGCTCATCTAATCCATGTTCTTTGACCGTTCTTATTACGTCAGCAAGCCCATTCACCCCACGCTTGGCAGTTGAGTTGTCAGTGTACAAAACACCTAGCATCAAATTCATGTGCCCTTCGTTGTGCAGGAAGCTATCCACCCTGTACGTAATCCCAAGCTTCTCGCGTAGCTCTCTCATCAACACTGAATTCAGGGCAGTACCGCCCAGTGCGTTCGTCAGGAGCTGCATTGCATGGTATCGATGATCTGTGATTTCTACACTCTTGCCCGCAAACACAACAACACTCTGTGGAGCATCGTACCCGATATACCCTCTACTGCCTATGTTAGCATCAACCGGGCTGACCTCTTTAAGATTCTGCCCTCTACGTAGCCGAGCAAAGCTTGTGTCGAGCATTTTTGACAGGCTTTTTTCGCTGATATCTCCCACTACTCCAACAACCATTTGATCGAGATCAAAAGTTTCCTGCTTGTAGCGCGATATGTCGTCCAAAGTTATTTTGTCGATATCCTCGATGCTGCCTCTGGGCGAGCGGCCGTAGGGGTGATCACCGAACAAAACGCGCCCTATCCCATACATCGCCAGCTCTGAAGGCTCAGTCATACTATGGCGCACCGCAGACTTTTGGCGCTCCTTCTCCTGTGCAAAAACCTCAGAATTTATGTGCGTATCCAACATGCAGCGGCCCAGCATTTCCAGCGCCAATCCGAGGTTATCTGACAAAGTCTTCAAAAAGATATACACATGTTCGCGATCGACGGAGACTGACAGATCTATCCCCCGCTCAGTAAGCTTTTGCAGGGCACTAACACCCTCCTCAACCTCAGAGTGCGGCATAACCAAAGAGGCCAGGTATGAGAGGCCATGCCGCCCTTCGGGGTCGTAAGCCGACCCGGCTTTTTTGAACGCAATTGCCACAGAGACTATCGGTAGGTTGTGCTCTTGCAGATACCAATAGCTGATACCGTTTTGAGTGTTCGCGCTGCGTACGTCCGCAGTTACCTCGTCAGCAACGCACTCAGTCCCGAACAGCACCACACCGAGGAGGAATAGGACGCGTAATAAAGGGTTAGCACTCATACAATCAACCTCCTATATTTTAGGTAACAAATGCCCTTCCACTGCGGGATTGGTAAAAGTTCCCTTGATGGCCGCGTTTACATCCTCAACCCGGATGCTCTTGATAGCATCCACAACATCCTCCATGGAAATTGCGGGGGAACCGATAGCCAAAAGCCCTGCATAAAACCACGCCCTATCTTCAATGCCGTCAAGGCTATACACAACACGTGCCATGCCCCTGTACTTGGCATTTTCAACAAATTTCTTTGACGCCCCAGAAGAGACTAGCTGCTCGATTACGCGCTTAACTTCATTGCTCACGATATCGGGAGAAACTCCTGGCGCAAGGCTTATGTCTATGGAAACTGCCCCACTACTCAGCTCCCTGGCACTATGTGAGGCAGAGACTCGCGTTGCTACGCGTTGTTTGCGGACCAACTCATCATACAGTACCCCAAATTCGTCTCCGGCAAGCACATCCGCGGCTATAGCTGCCGCGTAGTAGTTGTGCAGGCTTTCACTTTGGATAACACTCGGAGTTTGATAGAGCACAAACATTTCCGGATCTGCCACAAAGGCGCTCTCCATTTTGACGGTTATACCAGCCCTGTGCGGGGGTTCTAGCTTGGCATCGGCATTACGCTCAATAGCCTCACTGTTGTTTGTCAGGCCACCGTAATTGGCTTGTGCAAGCGCCATCACTTCCTCAAAACTCACATCCCCAGCCACCAGCAATATCGCATTGTTGGGGTTGTAGTACTTGCGATAAAAAGCCTGGACATTTTGCATGTCATAGTTAGCTATTTCGTGTTCCCAGCCGATGACTGGTCTGCCATAGCCGTTACGATAGAAGACATTCACAGCCTCTTCCTCCAGTAACCCACGCGGGGTTGCCTCGGTACGCATTTTTCTTTCCTCAAGCACAACGTTGCGTTCGCGCTCCATGTGCTCCGCGGTAAGATCAAGGTTGCGCATCCTATCGGCTTCCATCTCCATCATCAGCGGCAGGTGCCGTTTTCCCACTAACTCATAGTATGCAGTGTATGCGGTCGAAGTCATCGCGTTGAATCTTCCACCGAGCCGGCCGATTGTTTCAGAGAAATCTTGAACTTTCTCCGTACCAGTAAACATCATGTGTTCAAGAAAGTGGGCGATGCCTGAAAGGCCAGGTGGATCATCCATACCACCTACCCTGTATACCAGCATATGCAGCACTATCGGGAAGCGATTATCTGATATTACATAAACCTTCATCCCGTTTTCGAGTTCTGCAACTCGCACACCTTGTAGTTTTGCACAAAATGCAGAGCTGCAGAAAAGGGAAACCAACAGAAAGCTTGCCACAAAAAACTTGTTCATCGCCCCTAATCCAAAATGAAAAATCAGCCTCGTCCCAAGCAATATAGTGAGACAATTAATATTTCTTAACGGAGAGCGCATCGGGGTCTCCACTTGTGTCTACACACGCCTTTGCATGGTACATTACCTCAAGGCATAGGAAACAAATAACCCCACACGTCACGCATACATCCGCAAAGTTGAACGCGGGCCAGTGAAACTCGCCTGCATGCAGACTGATAAAGTCATACACAGCACCGAACCTGAGCCTATCTGCGAGGTTACCCAAGGCCCCTCCTATCACCACGCCCATACAGATCGTGCTTTTATTACACTTAGACTGCACAAACAGTACAAAAAGCATCAATATGACGCCCAGAGAGACATACGTGAAGATCAAGTTGCTACTCTCCAGCGCACCAAACATACCAAAACTAATACCCCTATTCCAAACCTCCACCAAGC
>NZ_AFMS01000030.1 GCF_000215485.1 Anaplasma marginale str. Florida | reverse complement strand
TTGCGGCAGGTTCTGTTGTGCAGTGTTGTAAGATTCTAAAAACTCCCCGCACAAGATGTTTTCCATGTTCTCTTCGATGAGCAGGGTTTGCGATGACAGGCTCTCTAACCTTGTTTCTACATCCGGGAACTTGTGCATGTGCCGGAGCATCCAGAAAGTTGCCTGCCCAATGAACTTTTGCACTTCCCTGATGATTGTGACATAGTCATTAACGTCTATAGTGCCGTCGACCCTGTCAAGCTCGCTCCAAATATCTTGTAAGTTATATACTCTGGAGATTGTCACATAAACCCTGGCGATCGTGTCTATGGTAATACCCATGCTTTCTATGTGGCTGACGAAAACACAACCCATCCTGTTTACTATGTCGTTGGATATGCATGTGGCGAGTATTTCGTGCTTCAATTTGTGCTGTTTTATATACTTCTCAAACCTGTTCCTCATAGACTCAGGGAAGTATGAAAGCAGATATTGAGATTCGTAGACACTTGCTAGGCCGTGCTGCAGCAAATTGGACTTCATAATTCCCCCTTTTATGAATGTCCGGGTGTACGCTATAAGCACGGCTATCTGCGGGGCAGCAAGCCCCCTGGATTCCGAAATCATCCTCAGGATTTCCTCGTCGCTGGGCAGGAACTCCATGCTGCGGTCCAGGGCATTTATCTTTTCAAGGTACTGCATTATCCGATGGTGCTGCTCTATACGCTTTGTTGCCTGCATGCATTCCAGCATCAACGTTCTGGTCTCGAGTTTATTATGGCGCGCCATGAGAATGCCGGGTATGTCGAGAAGCATGTCGTAGAGGATCTTGTTGCGTTCCTCCAGGGAGATGAATTTATCTCTGACGGCCATTTCCAGGCAGATTTTGAGGTTGACTTCGAAGTCTGAGCAGGTAACACCGCCTGCGTTGTCTATAAAGTCAGTATTAATCCTGCCTCCCTTGCTCGCATATTCTACTCTACCTAGTTGCGTACAGCCGAGATTTCCCCCTTCTATGACCATCGAGGCGCGCAGGTCTTCCCCATTTATTCTGAGCCGATCATTGGCCTTATCACCAACAGCAGGGTGAGTTTCCTTGGACGATTTTACGTATGTACCTATACCGCCGTTCCAGATCATGTCTACTGGCGCTTTTAGCATCGCCCTAATAAGGGCAGTAGGGGAGATGCTGTCCTCCTCGGTGTTCAGTTGGAAGCATTGCTTCATCTCCGGAGTAAGAGTAATAGATCTTGAGCTGCGACAGAACACACCCCCGCCTTTTGATATAAGGCTTGGTTTGTAATCTTGCCAAGATGACCCCGGAGTTTCAAACAAGCGCTTACGTTCCGCGAAGCTTTTTGCAGGGTCAGGAGAGGGGTCAACAAATATGTGTATGTGGTTAAAGGCCCCCAGTAGGCAGATCTTATCGGATAACAACATCCCATTTCCGAACACGTCACCCGACATATCCCCTATGCCAACAGCGGTGAATGTATCTTTCTGTATATCCTTACCCATGGTCCAGAAGTGCCGCTGTGCAGCAGCCCATGCCCCTCTGGCAGTAATGCCTATTTTTTTATGGTCAAACCCAACGGACCCCCCAGATGCAAATGCATCACCGAGCCAGAAGTTATACTCTGCAGAAACTTGATTTGCGTGATCAGAAAAAGACGCGGTGCCCTTATCGGCCGCAACTACCAAGTATGGATCGTCGTCATCATACCTTACTACTCGGCTTGGGGTGACGCACTGGTCGTCTATTACGTTGTCAGTAATGTCCAATATACCACGCAAAAAGCTCTTGTAGCACTCAATCGCGCACTCAACCGACCCCGACTTCTTTGAGTTACCCTTCAGAACAAAACCGCCTTTAGAACCGACTGGGACGATAACGGAGTTTTTCGTCATCTGTGCCTTCATCAACCCTAAGACCTCAGTGCGAAAATCTTCGGTCCTGTCGGACCACCTTATGCCGCCTCTTGCCACCTTCCCACCGCGTAGGTGTATACCCTCAAACGTGTTTGAGTAAACATATATTTCCCTGAAGGGGAAAGGGCGAGGAATGTCGGGGACTGCGCCGGAGTCTAGCTTTAGCGAGAGATAATTTCTACCGTCTTGATAGTAATTTGTGCGCAAGACCGCCAATATCAGGTTATACATGCATCTCAGTATGTAGTCGTGGACCATATCTGAGACTTGTGCAAACAACTCGTCAATTGATTTGCGCACGCCCGCTACCTTGGCGGCTCTGTCACCAGATATATCTGGGTCAAACCTAGCCTCGAATAGCCGAACAAACAAATGGACCATGTAAGAATGCTTCCTAACAACCTTTTGGATGTACGCCTGGCTATAGTTGAATAGGATTTGCTTTAAGTATCTACTTAGCGTTCTTACGAGTAAAACTTCCTTCCATCTTAAGTTTGCCAAAATCACCAAGCTATTGAAGTAGTCGTTCTCAGTTTCTCCGGAAAATACCTTTTTCAACGTCGTTTCAAATCGGCTCTTCACGCTATGATGGTCAAAGGACTTGCTCGCGTTTGCGAGCACAAAGTGGTGCAAACGCACGCACCTCTCCCGCACTGTGATATCATAACTGTGGTGCTGCAGCATTCCCGCGCCCATCTTCTTTACGACGTCCAAAACCTTCGATAGGCGTAAGTCCCCCTCAAGCAGTACGTATATCTTTAGCTGGTAATGGCTGCAGTCTTCTGACAAGTATAGATCTACCTCGCCCTCACC
>NZ_AFMS01000031.1 GCF_000215485.1 Anaplasma marginale str. Florida | reverse complement strand
TTTATACTTTGAGCAATGCCGCTGCAGTTAGAGGTCAACGAGATTTTCTCTTCGGTAGCGCCGCGCTATGACCTCATGAATGACCTCATGAGCTTTGGGTTGCACAGGTTGTGGAAGCGGGAGCTGTGCAGCAAAATCACGCACAAGAGCGGCACGTTATTGGACGTGGCAGGAGGAACTGGGGACGTAGCAATGCGGGCCTTGGCAAGACGCAGTGGCTTGCATGTAACAGTGTGCGACATTAACCCCGATATGCTAGGGGTCGGGAGAGATAGGGCAATCAATTCCGGTTATGCTAACATCAGTTGGGTGTGCGCAAGCGCGGAGGACCTGCCGTTTGCCAGCAATTCCTTCGACTACTACACTATCGCCTTCGGAATACGCAACATACCCAACAGAGAGAAAGCGCTACAGGAGGCACATCGCGTACTCAAGCTTCAAGGAAGGTTGCTCTGTCTTGAATTTTCCCCCATACAAAAGCAAGGGTTGTTTCGGACTTTGTATGATCTATACTCCGCGTATGTAATACCAAATATGGGCAGGTGCGTGGCGGGTAATGCCGAGGCATATACATACCTAACAGACAGTATAAGGGCATTCCCACCACCTGAAGAGTTTGCCCAGGAAATAGCAGGCGCAGGGTTTTTCAATGTTGCGCACCAGAATATCTGCAATGGAGTTACGTCGCTCTACAGTGCATGGAAAGTGGAGTTAAAACTCGGAGCACGGCCCCATCACAACAGCGAATTCGGCTTGTAATTAACCCTCAGATTGTGTGGAATACAGCTTACCAAAAACGGGTGTAGGAGTTCCCAAGGAGACGCCACCCCTGCAAAATTCGGAAAAATGCTCAAACGAGCGTCTATCGGCCGGAAGTGATATCTGATCAAGAATTTTAGACGCAGAATCAGGCACGAAGGGTTGCAGCATGATGCCGATGCACCTTATGTATTCTAGTAGCTTAAACACAACCGCCTGTGCGCTTTTTCTATCTTCTTTGAACAGCTTCCACGGCGCTCTTCTTGCAATATACTCATTGGCCACGGAAGACAGATTCATAACAAATTTGAGCGCCTCAAAAAACCGGTATTCCGCCATATATTCCACATACTGCACCAGCACCGCTTTGTAGTTTATCGGCGCTTCTTCCCCTTGCATCATGCCTTCTACCTCGGGAATTTTGCCACCACACTCCCTGTGCACAAGGGTTATAGTACGCTGAACCAGATTTCCAAAATTGTTAGCCAAATCGCAGTTTATGCGCTCCACAAGACTAGCACCACTAAAGCTAGCATCGTTTCCTACGGGGGTTTCACTGAGCAGGAAATACCTACAATTATCCAGACCGTATTGTTCTATCAACGCAAATGGGTCTATCACATTGCCTATCGATTTTGATATCTTCTGGCCCTCATTAAGCCACCACCCGTGCGCAACTATTTGCTTCGGCAACGGCAGATCAGCAGCCATTAAAAGAGCAGGCCAATACACCGCATGGAACCTTAGTATATCTTTCCCTACAACGTGCGTACTTACCGCACCATCACTCCCCCAGTAACGCTTGTATTCCCCTTCAGTTTCGGGAAACCCAAGCAACGCCAAATAGCAGCATAGTGCATCCACCCATATGTATATTATATGGTCAGAATCGTGAGGTACCTCAATCCCCCAAGATAGGCTTTTCTTAGATCTGGAAACAGACAAATCTCGGAGGCCGGATTCCACAAAACTTATGACCTCATTGAACTTCCCTTCCGGAATTACAAACTTCGGATTATCTGCATAAAACTTTAGCAGGCTTTCCTGCCACTCAGACAGCTTGAAGAAATATCCTGGCTCTTCCAGCCATTCCACTTCGGCACCAGTGGGCGCTTTACCATCCACAAGGTCACGCTCTTGGTAAAAAGTCTCATCACGTACTGAATAAAACCCGGCGTAGTGCCCCAGGTATATCTGATTGTTGCCACGCAGGCGTTCCCACAGCGCCAGCACAGCGCGCTTG
>NZ_AFMS01000032.1 GCF_000215485.1 Anaplasma marginale str. Florida | reverse complement strand
TGAACCCACGAAGCGACAACGGCAGCCTTGCAGGCCCCCAACTGAACCGCGCAACAGCGCAAACGAGAGCCTCATGAAGAATGCACCGGCACCCGCTCTATCCATGAGCGCCCCGAAAAGTACGTATAAGAACACAAAGTTACATGACACACCCAGAGCCACGCCGAACACCCCCTCGGACGAGAGCCACTCGTGTGACGATATCGAGGCAATTCCTTGGCCGCTGTGCGCTATCACATCCGGCATGAAAGGCCCGAATATCGAATATATTAGAAATGACACGGCAACCACAATTATGGGGAAGCCTACGGCTCGCCTTGCGGCTTCCAGCAGAAGTAAGATGCCAAGCACGGATGCAACCATATCCGCAACAGTGGGCATTGCCATCCTAACTGATAGGTCATCATAGAACACAAGAATGTATGCGGCTGCGCTCGCGCCCACTAGTGAGAGGACCCAGTCAATAGGTAGGGCACCGTCTTTACCCTTCCCGCGCACTGCAGGCATCACCAAATACAGCAACAACAGCGCGAAAGACAGATGCACAGCCCTAGCCTTAAGCCCCGTAAGTACGAATGCGCTAATCCCATACTGTGATGCAAGCCAAAACGGAACCGGGGACGCAATAAACATCTGGAAGAAGGCCCATAGCAACGCCACGTAACTGACCACGCATTCCCTGCAAGTCCAGACAGACCCTGACCTTGCCCCCTCTTCGACACCATGAAGCTTCATATTACCAGTAACTCTCCAATAACCGTAGAATGCCGACCAACGTGTGCTTCAAATATCACCATAGAGCGACGCAGTCAACCAAAATGCGCCCAAATAGCACCCTACAGCAGCACTAGCACGTGCGTTATAAACTAAAAGTAGCAACTCAATGCACACGTCATACGGTCAGCATGGTGATTTGATGTCATAAAACACTTTCTCACCCTTGGAAAGCGTCTACTTTTTGGTGTAACATCCCAACATGCGGTGCTATCGAGTATGTGGGTGTCAACAAAGGTAATTTATGCCTGCCAAACGTGCGGGAACAGTTCGCATAGGTGGACAGGTAGGTGTGTAGCTTGCGGCGCGTGGGACAGCATTGTGGAGGAAGTGGCACCTAAAAACAAGCACACGGCGCGCACACAGCAGAAAGAGCCTCCCCTGGTGATGCCAATATGCGGCAGCAGCGTTGAGCCCGTGCACAGGCTCTGCGTGGGAAATGACGAGCTGGACAGGGTGCTGGGAGGAGGCATAGTAGCTGGCAGTAGTATATTAATCGGTGGCGAACCCGGAATTGGAAAATCCACACTCATGCTGCAGGTTTTTGCGTCTTTAGCTGGGCAATCTCATAGCTGCTTATACGTCTCCGGCGAAGAATCCGTGGCCCAAATAAGGGCAAGGGCAACCCGTCTCAATGTTAGTGAACCCCAAATAAAACTCGTTGCCACGTCATCTCTCAGCTCGGTATTGAACGCCGCATGTGCCGACAATTTTGCGTTCCTGGTGATAGATTCAATACAAACCATGCACGACGAAGAGATCCCTTCGTCCCCGGGCACCGTGTTGCAGGTTAGGATGTGCGCGCATAAGCTCATAATGCTGGCAAAGCAGCGCAATATTGGGCTATTTTTGCTGGGCCAAATAACCAAAGATGGTGCCATAGCGGGGCCAAAAACCCTAGAGCATTTGGTAGACACAGTTTTGTACTTTGAAGGCAGTAACGGGAACCAGTTGCGCATATTGCGCACAATCAAAAACAGATTCGGGCCGGCAAACGAAATGGGAGTTTTTGAAATGTCTGGATCGGGTCTGCTCCCTGTGCAAGATCCATCCATGCTTTTTTTGGGCCAGTCTCCCAGAAAGGGCATCACAGGCAATGTAGTGTTCGCAGGCATGGAAGGTTCCAGGCCCATATTGGTCGAGGTACAATCGCTGATCGCCAACACTTACTCCCCCAGCCCAAGGCGGGCAGTGGTAGGATGGGATATCAATCGTCTGGCCATGGTAGTCGCAGTGCTCAACGCACGGTGTGATATGCCCCTTGCAGACAAGGAAGTGTATCTCAGCATAGCTGGAGGTCTGAAGATATGCGAGCCCGCATCTGATTTGGCCATAGCGGCGTCTCTTATGTCGAGTATTACAAGATCTCCAACGCCTGCTTCAACGGTTATATTTGGGGAGGTTGCATTATCTGGTGAAATCAGAAGCGTCGCAAACGTCGGCCCAAGGCTTAGGGAGGCGTGCAAGCTTGGTTTTAAGCAGGCGATCGCGCCTTCGGGGAGCAAGAAAGGCAACTCACTCCCAATTGAGGTTAGGGAAGTTGCGCACATTAGGGAACTTAAAGGGCTTTTTGCATAGGTTATGTTATGCGTGTGGTTGCCATTACGACTCTTGCGCTATTCTGCTTGCTGTCGCTCACGTTGTCTGGGGTTTATTACAATCGCAATTTCAAAAAGCCGTCATACCACATAACATTACCGGCTATAGTCGGCACAGAAAAGGAGTTTCGTACTGAAAATATAGAGGGCGCATACGTCATTCACGTGTTTGCATCGTGGTGTGCAACCTGCCTTGAGGAGCACAAAATATGGATGTCCATAGCCAATGAAAAACCCATACGTGTGTATGGCGTGGCATATCTTGACGTACAACACAAAACTCTGGAGTGGCTAGCAAAACACGGAAACCCCTACGCGATGGTGGCTGCGGACTATTCCGGCAGGGTCATGAAAAAACTTGGAGTAATCGGAGTGCCAGAAACATTAGTGTTTAGCCGCACAGGGGAGATGGTAATGCATGTTTCCGGGGCCATGACCGAAGATCTCTGGAAGCGTATATTTACGCTGGTAAGCTAGCCCCGTCCGACCACGTGTAATGCAGGCGTAGCGGATTCAGAACGCGTGTGGCCGGGTGAGCGGAGCAAAGTCAGAGTTTAAAGTCGGTGTTTACCAAATACATAAAAGATGCTATAACCTGGGCCTGCTGCAAACTTTGAGCGATGGGCGTAGAACTTTTTAGGATAGAACAGCTGCTGAGCAGTGCATTCCCTGGCGGTGAGGTGCATGTACGGCCTCTGGCCCATGATGGCGAGCATTATGCCATCAGGGTCGTCTCCAACGCCTTTGCGGGAAAGTCAAAACTTGAGCAGCACAGAATGGTTTACAGTGCACTTTCTGGTATAGACGTGCACGCGTTGCAGATACAAACAGAGGTAGGTAAACAAGATGAGCAGTGACCCTGTCGCAGATAGAATTAGGAATGAAATAGAAACCAGCGACGTTGTGCTGTATATGAAGGGCACCGCCGATGCTCCGCAGTGCGGCTTTTCGGGAGTGGTTGTCGAGGCGCTTCGTAATGTGGGAGTGAAATTCAGGGATGTAGACGTCCTCAAGGACCCAGAGCTGCGCGAGGGCATCAAAAAATTCGCAGACTGGCCAACTATACCACAACTATACGTGAAGGGAGAGTTCATAGGTGGGTGCGACATAGTGCGGGAAATGTACCACAGCGGGGAGCTGCATGCACTGCTGAAAAGTAAGGGCATTATAGCGGGGTAGCTGCTGCTATGTTGGAGCAGGCTAGGCGCAGGTTGGCTGGTCTGAATGCGAAGCTCCGCCACCACGATATGTTATACCACGGGCTTGATGCGCCAGAGGTGACGGACCACCAATATGACCTTCTGGTACAAGAGAAAAAAAGGCTCTTGGACGAGTTCCCGGACATTCGTCAGTATGATGACTACGCAGACGTCGTGGGCACGCCTAAAATTGACTCCAGGTTCCCCAAGGTGCAGCATTTGGAGCCCATGCTCTCTCTGGAAAACGCTTTTACCGTACAGGATGTGGAAAAATTTATCACCAGGGTGAGGCGGTTCCTTGAGCTGCAGCCAGATGACATTTTAGAGCTTTCCTGCGAGTTAAAAATGGATGGCATGTCATTCTCTGCGCTATACCATGGTGGAAAGCTTACCAGAGTGGCAACGCGCGGCAATGGGCACTTCGGCGAGGATATCACCACCAACGCGATGGTCCTGCGCGGGCTGCCACATCAGCTAGATTCGGCCCCAGAAGTGCTTGAAGTGCGCGGTGAAATATACATGCACCATGAAGACTTTGAAAAGCTACGAGGGTCCTGCAATTTTGCAAATCCACGTAACGCAGCCGCGGGGTCAATACGCCAGCTCAACCAGAAGATTGTTGAGGAGCGCAACCTTAGTTACGTGGCTTATTCCGCGGTAAACAGCACATTTGCAACCCAGCAGGAAATACTAAAGCAGCTGGATGAATGGGGGTTTCATACAAACAAGCAAGTGCTTTTCACGGACAAAATAGAAGAGGCGATTGCATTTTATAACTCGGTCTACACAACCAGAAGTGCGCTTGGTTATGACATAGACGGAGTCGTATACAAGGTAAACAGCATCAATTTCCAGAAGCTTCTCGGTGCAACCGGGAAATCACCCGTTGGGCAATTGCGCACAAATTCCCCTCTACTGAGGCTCGCACAAAACTTCTTGATATCACCGTACAAGTAGGCAGAACCGGCGTTGTAACTCCAATAGCAGAGCTGGAGCCAATCAACATAGGAGGCGTTATGGTTTCCAGGGCAAGTCTGCACAACCTCAATGAAATCGAACGCAAAGATGTGCGCATAGGAGACTTGGTCATAGTAAAGCGGGCGGGAGAAGTTATACCACAGGTGGTTGACGTAGATAAAACCCTCCGCAGTAGCGGGACGCAGAAATTTGTCTTTCCCTCGCACTGCCCGTCATGCGGTAGCAAGCTGCACCGCGAGCCCGGTGAAGTCGCTCTGCGGTGTGTGGCAGAGTTGTCATGCAAAGCACAGGCTCTAGAGCGCGTTAAGCACTTCGTATCCAGAGATGGCTTAAACATTATGGGCCTGGGGGCAAAGCAGATAGAGTTCTTCTGCAACCATGGGCTGATTGGCAGCATAGCCGATATTTTTTCCCTGGAGGAAAAGCTACATGGCATTAACCTGGATACAGAACATGGGTGGGGGGAAAAGTCAGTCGCAAATCTCATCGCCGCAATACGCAACAGCGCAACAGTCAGGCTCAGCAACTTCATATTTGCCCTGGGAATACGGTTTATAGGCGTGGGCGCGGCAAAACTTATTGCTGAACATTACAGATCTTATAAAAACTGGCACCAAGCGATGTTGGCGCTCACCGAAACACATGATACTGTACAAATTCGCGGTTTGGGGGAAAAAAGCATAAGTTCTTTGAAGGCGTTTTTCTCTGTGCAGGGAAATCTGGAAGTATTAGAGTCGCTGAGCGCAAAGCTCAACATTTTGGACGAGGCATCTCCGGCGCAACGCGGCAGCTCCGCCATTTCCGGCAAAACCGTGGTGTTTACCGGCACTTTGGAGAGCATGTCAAGAACGGAAGCGAAGCTGCAGGCGGAAAGCCTAGGGGCTAAAGTGGCGAATTCCGTATCCGCAAACACCTGGTTACTGGTTGCAGGTAGCAATCCAGGAAGTAAGCACGAAAAAGCACTAAGCCTGAACGTCAGGGTAATAGACGAGCAGACTTGGGTGAAGATGGTAGAGGATGCACGCTCCTGATAACTTGTTGAGTGGGAGCACCGCAGCAGGATTTGCATCCCTAGGCAGCCGCATAACACCACCAACAATAGCCGCGGAACCGCGTCTAGGATTCACTGCTACGGGATTTATTCACCTATAAATCAGGCAATTACGCTTTTGTATTGACAGTCAACCGCATCTGCCCGCCAGAATTATCGACAGAAAAAATGAGTCTGGTCTCTCCCGCAATAAATTTTTCAACTTTGCGTCCGAAAAACTCGTACCGCCAGCCGTGCATTATGTTGCTATGTATTTTGTTGATTAGTTTCACAAGCTCAACTTTTGAAGCAACCAACTTTTGCGAGATTCCATGCTCCCTGCACATGCTGTTGAGTAAAATAAGCAACGCACTCAGCATGGGCTTGTCGCGGTCTACCAGTTTGTATACTCCCAGCTTCCGTCCGGCACTGCTCTCTAATATGTCGCACAGGCTAAATGGCAAGTTGCCCAAGTAAGACCCGCTAACGTACCTATATAATACTTCCTCGTCTCTGCTTCGAAGAAAGTCTTTTGTTGCGAGGAGTACGCTCTTGGAATGCATCACGATATTGCGATTAACATTAAACAGCCTGGCCACTTTTTCCCTCCACTCAATTATGGACCTGGCAATTATGGCTTCCGACTCCCCAAGTTCGGGGAAGAAATCCATGCCCTCCAGCAGGGAGTCATAGTTATCCACAAATGCCTCAGCAATGTTTTCCATCTCTTCAAGAAACCATGTAAGCCGTTCCTTGGCGGTCAAAATGCCAAGCAGCACCTCATAAAGCTCGTGCAGGTAAGTCACATCATCCAGAGCGTAACGCACTTTGCCTTCGGACAGTGGCCTGTGTGACCAATCAACCCTTTTGAACAGCAGCTTATTGAGTTTCACGCCCAGAAATTGCTCTACAAGCTTGGAGTATCCTACAGAATTATCATGATATTCGCATAGCATTGAAGCCGTTTGAGTGTCAAAAATTGGCCTAGGAAGGCGCGTGAACCGCTGTGATAGGGCGTCTAAATCCTGGCGGCAATCGTGAAAGACCTTATAGATACCTTCATCGTCAAAAATTTCCTGCAGCGGGGAGAGGTCCAGCCGTTCATCCAACACATCAACCACACATTGCCCACCTTGATATGCCATCTGCAACAAACAAAGCCTTGGGTAGTAGTCATTAAAACTTCTAACGAATTCCGTATCTATGGCCAAACTCTCCGGCCTATCACGCAATATTTGTGCGCAGAACTGCGCCAACTCATTAGTCGAGCAAACCAACACCGCCGCGCTCATTCAACACAAAAGTTATAAGAACCGCGCCCCCCTCTTCCAAATTTCGGAAGCCTATGGATGCGCCGTGTTCATCCAAAATTTTCTTCACAATGGCAAGTCCCAGCCCTGTGCCCTGGTCCCGGGTAGTCACATAAGGCTCAGTTAGCCGGCCGATCAAATCCGGCGGGAACCCCACACCGTTGTCTTTAACCTCAACTGCCACGCTGTCAATGTTTTTGGTAACGGCCACCGTAATGTGGCCACCATCAATGTTTTCCCTGGCATCTATCGATTCGCAAGCATTTTTGAATACG
>NZ_AFMS01000033.1 GCF_000215485.1 Anaplasma marginale str. Florida | reverse complement strand
ATGTATATGTACAAGAAGTTTCTGTACGTAAATTGTGCCCACAAACATCTATACTCAACACATCAACATGCCACCATTCACGTGTATGGTCTGTCCAGTTATATAGCTACTGGCATCACTAGCCAAAAACAGAACCACCGAGGCTATGTCTTCAGGAGTGCCCATGCGGCCCATCGGTATGTTATTCAAGATGTGCTCCTTTTGTTTTTCCGGTAGTGGAGCCGTCATCGGTGTATCTATGAACCCCGGAGCAACACAATTTACCGTGATTCCTCGAGATGCAAATTCCAAGGCCAAAGACTTACTCATACCTATTATACCAGCTTTAGATGCCGAATAATTCGCCTGTCCGACATTACCGGTGACACCCACGATCGATGAGATGTTTATGATTCTACCACCCGCATTTTTCAGCATGGCACGGCATGCACTTCTGTTGATTTTGAATACGGCATTCAGATTAATCGCTATGACTCTATCCCAATCCTCATCAGTGATGCGGAGTGAGAGCTTATCGAGCACTATGCCGGCACTGCAGACCACTCCGTCAATTCCTGACATAAGCTCAGCAGCCCTATCTACTAAGGTATCTACCTCCTCACGATTTAGAAGGTCACACTGTAGCACATGCGCGCTTTTCGCACACTGCGACGCCACATTTTGCAGCGCATCAGCGCGGGTTCCCGATATGCACAGCTCGGCATTTGCCCTGGATAGAGCGACAGATATGGCAGAACCTATGCCTCCAGATGCTCCCACAACCAAAAATCTTTTTCCAGACACATCAAACATCTCTATCCCCATACAGCCCCAAGCCAGTACTCGCTCAGAGTAACGAATTTGCTCGACAGTCGCAATGCCATTCTGTATCATTACGGCGCATTTGTGTTTTACTACTGTATTTTGCAGACACTTCGAGTACAGCCTAT
>NZ_AFMS01000034.1 GCF_000215485.1 Anaplasma marginale str. Florida | reverse complement strand
AACAAGCATATAGGGCGCTCTACGTCGATATTTGTCAATGTGTCCACTTTGGCACTTAGCATCGGTGCGCATATGCTCAGGGAAGTTGATGACTCCCGATGGTACGGCATACTGGGCAATCTGCTTAAAGACATGGGTGAGCCCGTGATAAGAAAAGCCGCCCTACAAGCTATGCAGGTGTTGGGCAAGCACTACGTGTGCGGACGTACAATCGAAGAGGCAATTGCAAGAAGCTATGATGCCGGACACGTGTGCTCCTTCGACGTTCTAGGAGAGGCTGCGAAAACTCGCGCAGATGCAGACAAATACTTTGCTGCCTACATGGGTGCTCTGGAGACGTTGGGTTCTAATGCGCAAGCAGTAGATGATCTAGGATCAAGGCACGGAATATCGGTTAAGTTATCATCTCTGCACCCGAGATATGAATTCGGCCAGGCGGATTACGTACTAAAAGACATATCATCCAAATTATTGGAGTTGTGTCAGGTTGCAAAGAAGTACAACGTTAAACTGACAGTAGACGCTGAAGAGGCGCGTAGGTTAGAGCTGTCTCTTATGATTCTGGACACAGTGTTTTCCGACAGCTCTCTTAATGGTTGGGAGGGGCTTGGTTTTGTCATACAAGCTTATCAAAAAAGGGCGCTGGCCGCTATTGACTTTGTGGAGGATATAGCGATAAGGGCAAACCGCAAGATGATCATTAGGTTAGTGAAGGGTGCTTACTGGGATTATGAAATCCGCAATGCGCAAGAAATGGGATTGGATGGATATCCGGTGTTCACCAGAAAGGTGTACACGGATGTTTCCTATTTTGCATGTGTGCAAAAGCTCTTAAGTAAGCCTGGAACCTTTTATCCCGTTTTCGGAACTCATAACGCTCACTCCGTATCCTTTATTTTGGAAATGACTGACAAAGACCATCCGGGGTTTGAGTTCCAGCGTCTGCATGGCATGGCGCAAGATTTGTACGATTATGTCACCAAGGAAGTTGCACCGAACGTTTGTTGCCGTGTGTACACTCCCATAGGACAGCATCAAGAGTTGTTACCATATTTGATGAGGCGGTTGATAGAGAACGGGGCCAACGTTTCTTTCGTCAATATGATCAACGATTCTGATATTCCCGCGGAGTGCTTGTGCGCTGACCCATTAGAAAAGGCACAATCCTTTGAGTACGCCCCACACCCTTATATCCCACTACCTGCGGATATGTTCCCGGATGGTAGGGTAAACTCCGCTGGGGTCAACACTTCTGATTCGCTTACTATGCTTGCGCTAAGTGAGGAAGTTAGCGCATTTAACGACACGCACTGGAAGGCATACCCAATAATCGGCGGTCAAGATATCACAGAAGGGGAGCTTTACGAAGTGTTCTTCCCTGCAAGCCTCAGCACCAAGGTGGGAGAGGTGTTGTTTGCCACCGCTGAACATGCTGCGCAAAG
>NZ_AFMS01000035.1 GCF_000215485.1 Anaplasma marginale str. Florida | reverse complement strand
GTCAAACATGCCTAGCAACTCTGTCTACCGAATTGTTTACTATATCGTCTAGCGATTCGGGGTGGTGATAAAACGATGGTACGGGCGGGGCGATTATTGCTCCCATCTCTGTCAATGATACCATGGTGCGCAAGTGCCCCAAGTGCAGTGGGGTCTCTCTGAGCATCAGTACGAGTTTTCTCCTTTCTTTTAGTGCCACATCTGCAGCTCTGGTTAGTAGGTTAGAGGTGACGCCGGTTGCAATCTCAGACATAGTGCGTACCGAGCATGGGACTATGACCATCCCTGCGGTTTTGAAAGACCCGCTCGCTATCGAAGCGCCTACGTTGCGTACGTCATGGTAGTGCGTACAATAATCTGTGCACAATTGCTCCACCGTGAGTAAATGACCGCACTCGTGCGCCATAGTTACCTTTGCCGCATCACTTACTACGAGGTGGACTTCATATTCGGACTGACGCAACTTCTGCAGCATGCGTATGGCATATAATGCGCCAGACGCGCCACTGATTCCTACAATTATTCTTTTTACCATGGCCAGTTTGTGTGGTGTGCACCCTGAAAGGCCCATTCTAGAGCCTCACATCCCGGAGCACAATGCGTTTTTCTGGCGTATGGACCTTGGAAGCAAAGAAAATTTGCCCGCCGTAGAGCACATTTCGCGAATGCCTTCCGACCCAACCCGAAGGCAAATTCTGATTGAATGCATCGGGGTACACGGTTGCGTATCCGGAATCGCACCTTTTTGTTGTCTAATGTGTTCATTGCTGCAACTCGCATTATAATGGCCAGATAGATGTTTTGAGTACTAAATATGGGCCACGTGTTCTCTATAGTGGATTGCAGTTTTACATTTATCGGATTTTTTGTATTATGGGGCGGTGGTTCTTTATAATGTGTCAGAATGGGTAGTTATAACGCGAGCGCGATAACCGTTTTGAGGGGCCTGGATGCGGTTAAAAAGCGTCCTGGTATGTATATTGGGGATACGGATGACGGCTCTGGACTTCACCACATGGCATATGAGGTCATAGATAACGCCATTGACGAGGCCCTGGCGGGGTTTTGCAACAAGATAGACATTGTGATAGCAGGCGATGGCTCAATTGCCATTACAGATAACGGCCGCGGCATTCCCATAGATATCCACGAAGAAGAAGGGGTCTCAGCAGCGGAGGTGATTATGACCCAGCTGCATGCGGGCGGTAAGTTTGACCATAACAGTTATAAGGTGTCCGGTGGGCTGCACGGTGTTGGGGTGTCTGTAGTGAATGCGCTCTCTAGCTGGTTGGAGCTCACAATTTGGAAAGAGGGCCGAGAATATTTTATGCGATTTGAAAACGGGGCTGCTATTTCCCCGTTGAAGATGGTGGGAGAGTGCGGAAGCAAGAAGGGCACAAGGGTGAGTTTTATGCCCTCTAGCGACGTGTTTTCTCATACGGAT
>NZ_AFMS01000036.1 GCF_000215485.1 Anaplasma marginale str. Florida | reverse complement strand
CCCTACTATAGGGGTTGTGCTATCTATAATATAAAATATTTTTCTTATTTATAATAACCTGGGCCGTTGTTTTTATGATATTCAGATACTCGTCACTATCCTCGATAAATTTTCAATTATTTCCTCGTGTATATACTGCGCAGTAACTGAAAATTTTAACTCATCAATCTTCTATATAGCTATGTCAATTATCGTACTAATAAAGCATAGAGATAATGTAATTAGAATGATAAACGGAACCGAGAAAAAGCTATTTTAAAGCAAAATTTCTATTTCTAGTATTATATACGTGGCATAAAGCGGCGGCTATTGCATCTGATGAGTGGTTATTGATTTCAACATCTTGCTTTATCCCAAGTGAACTCCTTACCATAAACGAAACTTGCTCCTTTGGGGCCATGCCACTTCCGGTTATACATTTTTTATGGCAGTAGAGGAATATTCATATATATCAATCCCTCTAGACATAACGGAAATTGTCGACGCGGCTCTAGCGTAGCATAATGACATTGACGATCTAGGGTTTGAGTTTATAAAAACCTTCTCGATCGATGCCTCGTCTATTTTATATAAACTCAGAACTGAAAGAAGCGATACGTAGATTTTATATAGCTTTTCACTCTCTCTGCTAATACCCCTAGTGGAAATTACTCCACTATCTAGAAGGCACACGGATTGGGAATTTGTACTAGAAACCACCCCCCAGCCAGTAAACTCAAGCCCAGGATCTATACCAATGATCATCACACCACTAGCTGTAAAAAATCATGAGCTAATAACGTACATAAAAAGAAATAAAAACAGCCAAATTACATCTACAAAATGCCAATACCAGGCGGCGCATTCAAAACCAATGTGGCAATCAGGGGAAACCTTACCCCTTTTCATTCTTACCCAACAAACGAATAAAAAAACTATCCCTAATAATACGTGTATTCCATGAAACCCAGTTGCCATATAAAAATTAGAGGAATATATAGCCCCTTCACCAACCCCCTTAAACGGAAAATCTATGTGTGTATATTCGATACATTGAAAAGACGAAAAAACAATTCCGAGAATAATCGTAAATAACAGCATCCGAGAGGAAGATTTCATATCTCCCTCTAAGAGAAAATGGTGAGACCATGTAACTGCAAAGCCGGAAAGTAGAAGAGTTATAGTGTTAAAGAAAGGTATGGACCATGGATCGACAGTTTTTATCCCTTTTGGCGGCCAAGAGGTGTTTATCTTCTCTGAAAAATCTATCAGATTATAAACCGGAAAAAGCCAAGCCTTAAAAAAAGACCAAAAAAAGGCAAAAAAGAACATAGTCTCTGAAAGTATCATAACTGCAAGGCCGAGCCTCAACCCGCGTTTAACAACTTCCGTGAAACAGTTATCCTTATTAGCCTCGTCGATGACGTCAAACC
>NZ_AFMS01000037.1 GCF_000215485.1 Anaplasma marginale str. Florida | reverse complement strand
TTCCCTACTGCCTCTATAGGATGCTTCTCTAGTTCTTTATAGTATGTACTAAGAGTGTGTTGTAGATTAGGTTCTTTGCTGAGCTTCTTGAAGAATTCTCTGCTTTGGATCTCTGCTAGCGTTTCCCTCATACTTTGCTTCACCCTGCCATCTATAATCCTATCTCCAGTAATACTGGCACCATATCCCGCAACACTAGAGACATTGCTCAAGCAACCGTATATCCCCTTCCTGTGCATCAGATCAGCTATTAGCTTCACCTCATATACACAACCCAAGTATGCTACCTCTGGTGAGATTCCAGATTCAACCATAACCTCAAAAGCGCACTTGATGAGTGATGGTATCCCTCCACATAAGACTACTTGTTCAGAAAATAGGTTTGCTTCTACTTCTTGCTTGAAGGTAGTACCTATGATCAGCTTTCCGAGCATCACCGCCGCTGCATAGGCATCTGATACCGCCTTCGCTGTGCCACTGCAGTCATTCATAACCGCAGTGAAGCACACAACTCCATTGCCCTCCAGATATTGGTTCCGTACCTCTGTGCCTACTGACTTTGGCGATACCATACACACGTCAACGTATCCCGGCAACTCAACCAGGCCATATAGTATGCTCAGCCCATGTGCAAATATGATTGCCTGCCCAGGCTTCAAATATGGAAATAGCGTCTCTTTACATATCTCCCGGTGTGCCTCATCAGGTGCTAGCATCACTATGACGTCAGCATGTTTTGCTGAGGAGCCTGAAGTATCAACTTCAAACCCGTCCCCCCTTGCTAAATCTATACTCCTTGATCCTGCATGGAGGATAATCGTTATATCTCTAATTCCGCTATCGCGCAGATTCATCGCCTGGGCCTTGCCCTGGGAACCATAGCCAACAATGCAAAACTTCTTTCCGCTCAGGCAGCTACAATCACTATGTTGGTATATCTCCATCTAAACACCTCCCTCGACGAGAGGGCACATACGCGTACCAACAACACGCAGGCGGTTGCGGCGCCTGCAGTATTTGCTCTTTCGACAACAGTCAAGTATCATAAGGGTTTTAGCGGCTTAGCTTCATGACCCATTTTGTAACAGACAGGTGCATCCGGTGCAAGTATACAGACTGCGTTGAGGTGTGCCCTGTGGACTGCTTTTATGAGGGGGAGAACATGCTGGTAATCGACCCGGACCAGTGCATAGACTGCGGTGTTTGCGTACCGGAATGCCCTGTGGATGCCATAGTCAGCGACGAGTTCATAGAAGATATCATATCGTGTGATGATAGCGCGCTGAATGAGCGGCAACAGAGCTTGAAGGCTTTTCACAAAATAAACGCAGAATTTTCTAAAAAATGGAAAAACATCACAGCCTCAAAACCACCTATGGAGGAGGCGGAGAGGTATAAGGATGACTTAAACAAGGCGCAGTACTTCAAAGAAAACACTTGAGGCCAGGCTTCTTGAACTACCTTACGATGCGCGCATCATCGCTTCGATCGGTTTCCTTGCGCCGGAGATTATTTCCTCACTCATCGTCACTTCGGGTTGCTCATCCATAATACACTTGTAGAGCTTTTCTAAAGTATTTAGCCGCATGTATGGGCACTTGCTGCATGATTCACAGCCCTTGGCAGAATTAACTACATAAAACTCACTCCCCGGGGACGCTTTTTTCATTTGGTACACCAACCCTTCTTCAGTCAATACAATGAACTTAGACCCAGCATGAGCGGCAGCGTAGCGCAATAAGTGTGTGGTGGAGCCTATGCAGTGCGCATATTTTAGCAAATTACCAGGGCATTCCGGATGTGCAATAATGTGGGCGTCTTTATGCCTCACAGACAGGTCAACAAGGCTGGCTTCGGAAAAGTTTTCGTGCACAACACAACTTCCATGCCACAAGAGCATATCCCTGCCCGTTTTCTGTTTGAGAAATTCTCCCAAAAACCTGTCAGGAGCGAACAATACTTTTTTGGTCTTTGGGTATGCTGTTAATTATCTTAACGGCGTTGGAAGAGGTGCATATTATGTCTGAGTAGCATTTCACTTCCGCGGAAGAATTGATATACGTAATTGCAAAGTGGTCCTCATGTGCACGCCGGAAATTTTTAAAGTCTTCCCCTCTACAAGATTCTGCCAACGAGCATCCGGCATTGAGGTCTGGCATTATAACCCTTTTACCGGGATTTAGAATTTTGGCAACCTCTGCCATGAAGAACACGCCACAAAAGACGATGATCTCCGCATCTGTTGATGCTGCCCTCTTTGACAGCTCAAGGGAATCCCCAACAAAATCTGCGGTTTCTTGGACTTCATCATCCTGATAGTAGTGGGCCAGAATGATCGCGTTTTTTTTCTTCGCAATGTCCCTGATTTCGCGTGACAAATCGCGACAGTCGCTAAGCATGACGGCAAATACGCTAGACACAGACGTTAGCGCTATGATATCAGCAAAATCGTTTTTTGATAACTAAATAAGCTATATTCCAGGAGCTTATTACCATCCCATTCTGCGAGAAGAGGTCGCTATACACACGGCACACATCTGCAATACTTACCCCAGAAGTTTCAGCTGCACCACGGTGAGACTGCGCGCCAATCTTGGCAATTGAGTTCAGCAATCGCATGCACGTCTTGTGATGCAGTGTATATTTTTTGCACTGCACATATTCAATGGTGGCCCCCAGCGTGGGGACAAGCTTTTCAAAAAACGCAACGTCATGAAATTCAAATTTTCTCTTCCGGCCCATTAACCTTTCACAAACTGCAAGCTCCTCCAAGGTTCCTTGTACGGGAACGCTGATAAACAACCCCTGCCCAGTTTCATTGAGAACTCTCAGCATGCTTCGCAGACAGGCACTAATATTGTAAGCCCAGTGTATAGCCATGGATGACGTTACCACATCGAAAAAACCGTCGGGGAACGGCATGTTTTCCATGTCGCAACTTACGGTAATGCCGCGAATTTTCTTGTTGGCAATGTTACACATTTCTTGGGAGGCGTCTACCTGAGAAAGCTCGCAACGGTTGCCGATTATGGCGCCTACGTGCCCGGTGCCGCAGCCAACGTCGAGCACTTTCTTTCCATCAACACCGTGCACAAGTGCGCATAGCTCCCCCGCAATATTGCGCTGGAAGGCGGAGTATTCGTCGTAAGAACTTGCTGCTTTGTCAAATGCGCCTCTCACTCCCTTAATGCAGGTGCTACCACAAGACATGTATATGCGACACAAAACCACCAAAACCAAGATTTTAAACCTTATTGTCAGAACACATAATACCCAAAATTGCTTCCGGAACGTGGGCCGGGCGTATTAGCATGCGGTATACCCAATGAGCCACAGCTAAATATGAGGGAGTCCTTCAATCTTTTCGGTAGAAACAGCGGCACAAGCGTGTCTTCAGCTTTTTTAGAATGTCGCGGAGAAGCTGTGTGGGGTGACCGCAACTATGCAAGTTTTGCTAGAAACGGGTACATCAAAAACGTTATCGCTTTTCGGTCGATCCATATGGTGGCATCCGCCGCAGGATCTGTAAACATCACGTTGCACAAAACCACTAAAAGCGGCGTTTTTCAAATCTTCAACCATCCCATCCTGAAATTGTTATCGCGTCCCAACTGTATTATGACAAGGGCCGAGCTGATCGAAGGAATAGTGACGTACAGGTTGATTAGCGGCAATTCGTACGTCCTATCCGTAGAAAGTAGGGACATGCTCCCGAAAGAATTACACCTACTGAGGCCCGATAGGGTAGAAATTGTTACCAAAGCAGGTGGGAATGCCGTAGCATACCGCTATAGCGTGAACGGACATGTGTACGAGTTTCAGGTGGACCGCGCCACCAACCGCCATGATTTGTTACACCTGAAGAACTTTCACCCCTTAAATGATTGGTACGGATTATCGACGATCGAAGCCGCATCTTACAGCATTGACCAGCATAATCAGGCCGGCACCTGGAACCAGGCAATGCTGCAGAACGGAGCCCGCCCCAGTGGTGCCCTGGTCGTGAAAACTAAAAACGAGAAAAATAGCACCCTGACACAGGAGCAGTATCAAAGATTGAAGGCCCAGATTGAAGACTTTTACACAGGGCCAAGGAACTCCGGTAGACCTATTTTGCTCGAAGGTGGGTTAGAATGGCGAGAAATGAGCCTGTCCCCAAAGGACATGGATTTCATTGAATCGAAAAATGTTTCCGCCCGGGAGATCGCCCTGGCTTTTGGTGTTCCCCCTCAATTGCTAGGCATCCCGGGAGACAACACTTACAGCAACCTTTCAGAAGCTAGGCTTGCGTTATGGGAGCAGACGATCATCCCGCATTTGGAGAGTATTATCGCACATCTCAACTCATGGTTGGTGCCGAGGTTTGGTAGCAACATGTTTCTGTCTTACGATAAGGAATCTATCTGCGCGCTGACTGAAAAAAGGCAACGGTTATGGCAGTATGTACAAAATGCAACGTTCATGACCGTAAACGAAAAAAGAGCCGCTTTCGGCTTGCCCCCGATCGAGGGAGGCAACTCCCTTGAGGCTCAAAAGTAGTGTTATACAAGCGGGATTTTATATGATCAAAAACCTCAGTAGGCAAGAACAGGGAAAGTTTAGGGGCTATGCCAGCGTTTTTAACAGAATAGATGCCCACAACGACGTCATAAAACCAGGGGCATTTGTGGAGTCCCTGCAAAAGAGAAAAGTGGCCCTACTATGGCAACATAGCATTAAGGACCCTATTGGGAAAATACTAGACGCTAGGGAAGACTCCTTTGGTTTGTTGGTGGTTGCAAAGCTAAACCTGGGGCTTCGGCTGGCACGGGAGGTCTACGCCCTAATAACAGACGGCAGCGTAAATGCCCTATCCATAGGGTATAAGGTTGTGCGGTCAAGAAGAGATAGCAAATCCGGCGTTAGGATGATCTCCAAAATAGACCTCTGGGAAGTCAGCGTGGTTACATTCCCAGCAAACGAAATGGCAAAAATAAGCACAGTGAAAGCTCTGCGCGCCCCTATAGCGGCCGCAGGCCGCCTTTTCCTTACCGGTTTCTGAGAACCTTACTCAGATCAATCACCACCCTATATATGCATCGATTGTCTACTTCCTTAATCAGGAATGATGCACCACTTTTGTGATTAAAAACCTCATCCACAACCGGCACCCTACCCACCATAGCGAGTATAAGCCCTCCGACTGTTACGTACTCTTCTTCCTCGGAATCTTTAAGTGAGATACCGAGCGACTGCTCCAGGGTGCGGACCAGCACTCTTGCATTCACCTCGATTTTATCGTTGGAAATATTTACAATATCGGGGATTGAGGGAACATCATGCTCATCTTCTATATCGCCGACAATTTCCTCAATTATATCAGCCATCGTAACCAGCCCGTCGGTGCTTCCATACTCATCTAGCACAATTGCCATGTGCACACGGGAGGACTGCATCTTCACAAAAAGGTTCACGGCCTTCATCGAGTGCGGAACGTACATCACATTGTGTATTATGCTCTTCACGTTGAAGTCCAAACCCTCTTTCGAGGTGATGTCCTTAATGTGAATAAATCCGACGATGTTATCGATATTGTCTTTATACACCGGCACCCTGGTATGCTGGCTCCTCAGCACCTTAGTGAGTAGGTCACTATCATCAATCCCCAGTGCGAGTATTTCAGACCTTTGCACCATGATGTCTTTCACTGAACATTCATCCAACCTGACTAGGTTGTTCATTATGTGTGAGCTACCAAAATGTAGTACATTTTCTGCCATTATCCTGTTTTTTACAAAATCTTTGAATCCGGGAAGCTTCTCCAGGATAAAAGAATAGAAGAAAGACCTCATACCACCCTGCGTGGGACTATCACCCCCCACACCGTCCTCAGAAACCCCACTACCCATTATTAACGAAAACCACATCACCTATATAGAGCCCCAGAGTATACTCAGCAAAGCCCCATCTTTCTATATCAAAGTTATTTACATAACTCTGTTGATAAGTGTGTAAACCACAAGTGAATAAAAGATACTAACAAAATAACACAGAGTTATACACAGAGTTTTGAGAAATAAGGTGAATTTTTGCGGCCCAAAAGCCTTTACATACCAAGCAGTTATCAACACAATTCACATATATTTTATAAACATAAATTCATGCACAAAATCAGGTACTTATCTACTTTACTAACAAATTTATCCACAAAACTGCAACCTGGCTCCCGTGCAGAATTTTGCGCAATTTACAGTTATTCACACAATCAACAGGTATAAATAAACTATAGTTATATATAAGGAAGATTATTTATGTTTAATTCAAAAAAACAAAGTAGAGTACTCGAACGAGTTCTAACCAAAAAGGAGAGACAGGAAAAAATCCCAATATGGTTCATGAGACAGGCTGGAAGATACCTACCTGAGTACCACAAGGTTATGGACAACTTTCAAAACTTTCTAGACGCCTGCTACACCCCGGAAGTTGTTGAGGAGATAACCCTACAGCCGGTCAAAAGGTTTGATATAGACGCAGCAATAATATTTTCCGACATAATGGTTGTCCTAGATGCCTTGGGTTACGAAGTAAGCTTCATCAGAGGACAAGGACCAAAAATAGGAAATATCATACATCAGTACTCAACCACTGAATCCATAGCAAAGCTTCAACCAGTATTTGAAGGAATTCGTAAGGTACGAAAGTCTTTAGACAGTGACAAAACCCTAATAGGATTTGCCGGATCGCCATGGACACTACTTACATATGTCTTAGGTAAAGAAAATAACTTTTTAAAAATCAGGAAGGATATTTGTCTGGAAACTGTACATAAACACACCAAAAACAAGGTGACGGAGCTAGTTAACAGAATTACTGACCTGACATCCCACTACCTAGCGAAACAAATCGAGAGTGGGGTCGATGTTATTCAACTATTCGATAGTAGTGCAAGTTTACTTCCGGTAGAAATCTTCGAGGAATACGTTATCACCCCAACAAAGAAGATAGTAGACTTTGTACGTGTTAGGCATCCAAACTTTCCTATTATTGGATTCCCTATGGGCGCGGGTGTGATGTATAAGACATATTTGGAAAAAACTGGAATATCCGCTATTAGTGTTGACTACAGCATACCAACTTCATGGATAAAAGAACACCTCGATGGTGTAATACAAGGGAATCTAGACCCATCTCTATTGGCATACAACCAAAAAGCATCAGACAGCCAATCTATGAAAATAGTGGAGGAGTTGGGAGATAAACCACTTATTTTTAACTTAGGGCACGGCATCCTACCAGAAACCCCAATACAACATGTAGAAAGTCTTATTAGATCAGTAAGGAAGGCCTCTTGAATTCGAATAATCTTGACATATACTCTCATTAGTCTGTAACTTCC
>NZ_AFMS01000038.1 GCF_000215485.1 Anaplasma marginale str. Florida | reverse complement strand
TTGACATAAGTTAATTGGACCTAGGATATTAGGTTAGTTCGTATAGTCAACTAAATTTGTCGCTATTACCTAACGCATCGTTAAGTGTCGGTGACTTTATGTAATAAACGCAGGGCATATACACCATACTATCGGTGCCGGCACTGTGTGTATACAAGCTCTGGTAGCGCATTTGGGAATATATTAATCCTTTTTATCCTATAGACGCACTATTGGTCGCTATTTCTAAGACTCTGAAGATAGTAACGTCTCTTTGGAGGCGCATGGTGCGTGCTGCGCGGAATACTTCCTGAGCTTTGTGATATCTACCTAGCATATCTGTCACGGTGCAATCGTCACGCTGCTCATCTTTCGTGCCCGCGTTTACAGCATCGCAGATAATGTCTGATATAGCCCTCAGCACGATATATTCTACCTTGTGTAGCGGTAGATCTGTTTCTAATATGCTTCCAATGACCGAGGGGTTTATTTTATGTATTACCGAAATAAGGTTTTCGTATAGCAATATTCCTTTTCTATATCCTCCGTAACCATACCTGGAATTCCCGGATATATGCGTGTTATTTTATCGCTGAGCTGCTGCATATCGGGAAAATTGCGATCAATCACCAATTTCGTCTCCTCATGGCTTAGCTCATGCAGCGGTAGTATCACGCATCTGGATTTAACAACTACCGGGACGCGATGTACGTTATGGCTAATAAGCAGTATCAACGAGCCCGCGGGTGGTTCCTCCAGGGTTTTGAGCATTGCGTTGGTGGGACTTACGCTTAAATCATCAATGCTATCTACTATTACCACTTTACGCTTAGACCGTATAGCGGTCATATGCAAAAAGTGCCTCATTTCCCGGACCTTATCCACGCTTATTGGCTCAGTGGCGTTATCAATGAGCATGACGTCTGGGTCTGACTCTAATTCTACGGAACCTGTCACATGCTTGGCAAAGGCGCGAGACAACCTGGACTTTCCTATACCCCGCCTTCCGCATAGCAGCCACGTCACAGCGCTGCTATTCGCGAGCAGAGCGCGTTTTTGTGCGGCGTGTCCTATAACTGAATCCATTACGATGTTCCCCCACAAGACCTAACAATACCAGCAATTTTGTGCTCAGAAAACATGCCGATTCTCAATACCTTACGCGATTGTACATCAAAGACTGTAGAGCACATGCCACCAACTGCAGAATCATCTTCCATAAGCTCTGACACACAGTCACGTATTTCCTGTGGGATTTCCATAGCGCGTCTTGCACCCGGCATCCCAGACAGATTTGCGCTGGTAGCGGCTACCGGCCCTCCAAACTCTTCCAATATTGTGCGGGCCATTGCGTGGTCTGGTATCCGCACGCCAACGGTACCTCTAAAAAACTCACCTGGCAAACTTTGGGTGTCATGCAACGGCACCACAAACGTGACTGGCCCAGGCGATAGGCGCTCGATTATACCCCAGTCCTCGTCCTTAAGTGAGGCAAATTTTCTGATCGCGGCCAAGCTATTCAGCAGTATGGGTATGGGCTTGTGATATTGGCGCCTCTTGATTTCATATAGCCGCTGCACGGAATTTGCGCTCAATGCGCTGCATGCCAGGGCGTATAGAGTATCGGTCGGGAAGCAGACTATCTGCTCTTTCCTCAGTGCTTCAACAACTCGCTGCATTTTACAACATTACAACACAAACCTGGCATCGGTGAGATGTTACTGCACCGCTTGTCCACGAAAAAACCAGCCACGGGTACAGCACTTTAGTGGAAAAATGCACGCTTTTCAACATGTGACCGGGCCGCATTTGCACGCCGCACACACGACCATTGATGATGTTGCCTATTAGATTATACGAGCAACCAAAAACCGCCTCGGCCGCGAGGGCTCATATCCTTGATGTTACAACAGGTACGCACTAATGCTCAACTGTGTGGATGTAAACCAGTTGCATGGGTCCAGGAATTTGTTGCGTGTTCCCACCAGGGCCACTATGTGCGCCACACTGTCACACCTCACGGTGATAACGATTACAACAGGTGCAGCACGTCCTAGATGCTTACAGATTCGTTCAATAATTCAAAGTAACATGCGTTTTATATCGCGAAAATAGCTTCGTGCATCCCCATGGTGTGGGACCAATCTCTGCGCTTATTTAATGTGCCTCATCGAAGATTTACATAATGCCTCCCGTCCACGGTCAGCCAGTTATGCACGTTTGGCTGCTGTAATGTCTGGCAAACTTTTGGCTTAAGGGCGCACTCCTCCTGGGCTATTGCGCCGAAAAGATGTACTTACGCTGCCACGGCCCAGGACTGCTTAGGGGCTCCATCGGAACGCATGCGGTTATGGCAGTTATGGCATAGTAGCGCGTTATGTCTAGTGTGCTATGCGTCTGCTATGGTATACAGTACTGCAATTTATGGTGCTCATATGATAGTTTTTGGGCTTAGTGGAGGCGCGGGTTCAGGTAAGAGCACGGTGGCTGCCATGTTTGCCCAATCTTGCAACGCTGCCGTTTTTGATGCCGACAAAATTGTACATAGCATGTATTCCGGTGATGCTACAATCACTGGCTTGGTAGCCAAGTATTTCCCTGATTGCATATGCAACGGGGTGGTTTCTCGGGAGAGGCTGTCCAAGCATTTTTTTTCTTATGGCCCATTGTGGCTGGAATTTCAGTCCATTGTGCACTCCATTGTGTTGAGGCAACAACGTAAATTCATTCTGGAGCAGGGTAAAATAGGGCGCGATTATGCGGTGTTAGATGTTCCTTTGCTGCTGGAGGCGGGATTCTGGCGATGTTGTGACTTCGTTATAAATGTTGACGTTCATAAATCCCTGCAATGGCATAGACTGAGGCAACGTGGCCTTTCGGAGCGAGAGATAGAGTTTTTACTCTCTTTGCAGATGCCGCGCGGAAGTAGGCGCAACTTTGCCGATTTTTATGTAAATTGTGGTGAGCGCAAAGGAGAGGTACTGAAGAGCGTACTGCAAATTGTAGGGAGCTTAAATGCCGGCAGGCACCGCTTCCGAGTTGCGAGGAAAAACTCGCGATGCGCAGCACGCTGGACCGGCACGCGTCTACAATGGCTTCTCAGCCTGACGCCTGCTAGCAATTTT
>NZ_AFMS01000039.1 GCF_000215485.1 Anaplasma marginale str. Florida | reverse complement strand
CCTCATTGTATTCGTCAATACCAGCACTCGTTATCGTTTGTGGCTGCCTCAACCCAGCAGTGCCACTCTTCTGTGTGGGCTTCTGTGAATCTGAGTATTCAAAAACTGTTCCCGCTTTTTTGCTCGATGCGCCACCGAAGAAATCTCGGAGCTCACTACTATTCATAACTGCTATATCATCACCGCCACCACCAACGTCCCCGCCGTGACTTGCCAATGGGGTCTGCGCCGCCGCCCCTTGCGCGCTACTTGCTCCCTGCTGCGCGCTACTCTTAGGAGGCGCACCGAAGAGTGCGTTCATGTATTCTTGAATCTCGTCATCACTCCTCCCTTGCAGCTTTTTGGGCATGCTGAGTAACGCCTTAAACAAGGCCGCTATTTCTTTGTCATCGGCGTCATCTGCTATGGTACTGTCGGGAGTATATGCAGCTTGTTGCATGCTAGGTGCTACGCCCACTTGCCCTGGCGGTGCCGAATAAGCTGCAGCATATTCTTCCTGCGCACTCTCACCCCGTTGTGCGGATTGTTGCGGTGATTCTCCCTTCAGCAATGCGGCGATTGCTTCTTCCCTTTCGGTGTCATCTTGTTCCAATATTTGCCTAACCAGTTCTTCCCAGACTGTTGCTGGCTTAGGAGCACTGTTGCTTGCCTGTTGCTTAGTAGCAGGTGCGGCCTTGCCCTTGCCCCCTCCTGTAATCAGTTCCCCTTCAGCCTCAACGTACTTCTTGCTGCTGGAGCCAGCTTGCGCGTTTTTGGCAGGCTGTGCCTTACCAGCTGCTGGTTTAGGGGTTGTACGCTGTTGTGTAGAGGAAGAGCCAACTAGTTTCTCCCCCTTGCCAAAAAACTCACTATATTTTGATGGCGCGCCTGCATCAGTAAATTGCGCATCAAATGCTGAGGGGCCGAACGGATCAAAGACAGCTTCATCTGTGCCAAAGAAGTTTAGAAATTCATTGTAACGCTTTGGGTCTTCCAAAATCTCATTAAGGTCAGACATATTAAGGTCGGATGCTGCGCCGTACCAGGGGTCCTTTTTACCATCCCAAGCCCTAACGCGGTCCCTAAAACTCTCTACTGACTTCTTCAAGTCGTTTTTCTGCTGTCTGGTCAGTGCATCTGGTAGCTTGATATTATCCAGCAGCTGGTCTACTGCTTGAGCCAACATCTCGCGCTGCTTGTCCGTCATGGTGGCTATGAGCCGGTTATGGTACTCCTCCTCAAAATCATCCAGCGCTTTGTTTATTCTCTTCTGTGTATCCGCATCAAGCTTGCTCAGTTTCTCAGCCGAAGCCTTCATAGCTGCTTTCTGCTCCTTGGTGAGCTCTGAGCCCCTGAGCACTGCAAGGAACGGGTGCTGTCCTTCTAGTGCGCGCAAGACTGTTTCTTCGTCTGAATTATTGGCACCCTTATTAGTATCAGACTTACTGTAAACTTCTGCCAATTCTCGTATTAAATCTTGCACCTGGTCTGCGCTTAGGTTTACTTCCCCATCCTCTGCATCGGACGATACCGCATTCTCTATGACCGCTCTCCACTTGCGCTCTGCCTCTAGGCTCAGATTCCTGGTTCCATCCTCGTCCAGTTTGATATCCAGCCCCAGGTCTTTATACTGATCCTTGCCAAAATGTTTTTCTAGTAAGGTTTGTAGATGCTCCTGAGCCGCAGAAGGTTCTTCTTGCACTGCCATTGCAACACTCAACTCGAGTAGCGACTTTTGGCTAAGGGCGGTTCTCATCAGTGATTCTAGGGCGACGATTTTGCCCGCGGTAACGTTCAGTGCTCCAAGCTTGTTACCGCAAATAACGTCCGGAATCACTGAGATAAGTATGTCCCCAGCCAATACTGCAGTGTTAAACGTTGGGGATGAGCTTGCGATTTCGAACAATAACAATATTGGTGGGGCAGTAAGTGCCTTGAAACCGTCGGTCCAGAAGACTTGCTCAAACTCTCTGGTGTAGACCGGGTTGCCATGCCTTCTTGCATGGATAATCGGCCCGATCCACGCCCCAATCCTTGCTGTTTTTACAAGGAAGTTTAAGGCCTGTGATACTGCTGTCGGCATAGTGCCAACTGCGGCGTGCAGCGCAAGTTCGACTGCAAGGCCGACCAGACAGCACAAAATGGTAGTTTTAGTGCTGTACGGAAAGTTCGAGACGTCCTTCCTGGAAGTTGCAGCTATAGCAACCTCATACGCATTACGAACCTTTGATGGTTGTTCAATCAGTGAGAGTGGCAGGTATAGCCGATATAGGCTCCATCCCAACGCGGTAGTAAGGGGCTTGTACTCTATGTGGGGAGTAAACCCAAGCATTGTGTTCATCATCAGCTTTATCCCCATGGATGCAACCAGGGGGGACCACATGCTTGGTGGTTTGAACTCTTTTTTGCCGCCGTCTGACTCTGTATATTTGCGAATCCACTCACCCTCATATCCAGAGAACATGATTCTGGGGAACGTTATATACATCATGAGCGTTTGCATTATGGTCGCAGGTAACGCTACAGGGCTTGTGAACCGGGCTACTTCTGCCGCTGTTGCTGTTGCCGCCGCCGTTGTGGATTCTACTGCCGCTCCAGCCGCCGCCGTTGCCGCTGCTCCCTCAGCAGCAGTTATTCCAAGTGTTTTACCCAAAGATTTCACGCCCTGTGCAGCCAGCAGCCCTAGTTGAGGGGCGCTCAATGCCAACGAGCCCGCAGCTGCGGTGTATCCAAGCGCTGCACCGCAAACTGCTGCTGGACCTACACCTCCAGATGCCAAAGTAGCAATGAGTGACGCTGCCATGAAAGATGTGTATGCAACCAGAACCTTTCCCGAGTGTTCGGATATCTTCTTACACATTTTCAGGATTTTCGACACCTTTGGGTTGGCTTTCTCATATGCCCGAATTGCTTCTTGCCTGATTTCCTCCACATACGTAGAGAGCAATACGCACCCGTAAAGTAGCGCCGCACACTTCCTTTCCTGGTGGAACATCGCCTCCAGGTCTTCTTCATCGGGGCATCGCTCCTCTACGGGCAGCCCCATCTCCTTTCTTTTGAGCAAATATGCTATAGCCAATGACCGCATTATCAACCAGTCAGGCGAGAGGAGCCTATAATCTTTCCCAATCAAGATCTCCACGGCTGACTTTGCCGCGTCTTCCCGGTTGCCGCTACTGCCGCCGCTCCCTAGATACATACCGGCAGTTTGGGATTCCGCCTTTTTCTTCTTAAGTTTGACGCCTTTCTTATCATTAAGCGCCCTTTCCATGGGGGTGGGGTCACCTTCTTTGGGGATGGTGTCATCCATGGTATCGATGACCACGCCTTGTTCGTACGTTATGCCGCCAACCGATTGATTAACTATCTTTTCTACAAAGTCAGTAAATGTGCTGAGATCTGATAGGGAGCCCTCGATGTGTCCTGCTTTGAGTGCATTCCTGAACTCTATCAGCATTCGGGCGAACGTTTGCGAGCGATTTGGCCGCAGATAGTGCTCTCTAACTTCCTCATCTGCTAGGGATAACACGGTCATGAACGCGCCGCCGACGTGCTCGCGCTCATAGGTTCCTGCGATCTTTGAGAGGAAATCTTCTGTTACAAATACGGACAGGTTATGCGCATCTTGCGGCTTGGGTATGGTGATATCGCGCAGTAGCCCCACAGCCTTCCCCTTGAGCCCCGTCCAAGGGTTGTGCTGCTTCATCGTTGTTTGGAGCAACTCTATGAGATGTGTCTCTGTTGCGTCGATAAATCTTTTCGGCACGGCTCGTGATGGCTAGTTTGCTGGCTCGAAGATCGGACCACTCCCCCCCCCCCCGTATCGGGGGCCGGTCGCTAGGCGAAGCTCCGGTGCTATCTAGCACCTAAAACCACACACTCAGCACCATAAGTCCAACCCTGAATTGTACCACATGTGTGGCATATTGTCAATGCACCGCACCCGTACACGTGCCTTACGTCACATGCGGTACCTTAACTAAACTGAGCGCGCAAACGCGGCACTGAAGGGAAAATTACGGGAAAAAGCCTCAACAACCGCACACACAACCACTAGCATAAGCTAGCCACAAACCATCTCCTGTAGTGTACAGCAATATCATAGAGCGCGCAACAACAGTGTGCGGGTTTGTGCAGCAAATCAGCCTTCATGGCCGGCTACTGCGCACGATAGCAGCGTACATTTTTTTGAAAAGTATGACTAAATCGTTACCAGGTGGTGATACTCACAGAATTTCTCCGTAATCGACGGCAGTAGGGATCCCACCGTCTGACTCAAGCACCATTGCTCCATGGGTATCTATGTTCACAAACTTTCCTTCAATTATCATATTATTGTTGGTTATGACGCGAATTTTGTCTCCAGGGGTGTGACCCCGGCGCATCCACAGGCTTCGCAGCTGTGCGAACCCCATAGTTTCGAGGACATCTAGGAGTTTGGCAAAATTTTGCAGCATTAGGTCAAGGAGTTCCAAGTTCGATAGCTTCAGCTCCGGGATATAATCATGCAGCGAAGCCGCATATGGGGGAGGGGCGTACATGTTCACTCCTATACCGCACACGGCCCAATCAATTTCGCCGCCGATCATTTTGGTCTTGATCAAAACCCCGGAGATTTTCTTTCCGTCTACCATTACGTCATTTGGCCATTTATATCGGATGAGAGCGTTTTTTGTGCTGCAATTGTGTGCCTCGAAAACCTGTTCCAAAGTCACTCCCACCGCTAGTGACGATAAGAAAGAAAGAGCCGCCACCTGCGCACTCCTTCTGGTAATTATGCTACAGTACAAGTTGCCTTTAGGAGAGTGCCATTCCCTTCCGTACCTGCCAGTGCCTGAGGTTTGCTCATCAGCTATGATTACCGTACCATCCGGAGCGCCGCTTTGGGCGAGCTCTATTGCCTCTAAATTGGTGCTGCGTGACACGCTGGTGTGATGTATAACGAACCCATGCACGGCTGGGCTCAGAAATCTAGCTGTGCGTAGTGCACTGGGGGCGAAAAACCTGGTATCCTATCCCCCAAAATCTGCGAGAATGACGGCTTAGACTTTATCAGAGAGTACCACTCCTTAAGGGTCGGGCTCAAGTCCCAAGGGAAAATGCCCATGTAGTCTAGTAACGAGATGTGCGCGGACAGTGCAACGTCTGCAAGGGTAAACTCACGAGATGCAAGCCACCCATTGGTGTTTATGAGATGCTCCATATATCTGACGTGAGACTGCAGGTTTGACATAGACGCCCGAATCAAGTTAGGGTTCGGACTGCCGTGCTTGGTGTATTGCTTAGCGATTTTCTCGTTGATTACATACCTTGTGACTTCGTGATAAAACCTGCAATC
>NZ_AFMS01000040.1 GCF_000215485.1 Anaplasma marginale str. Florida | reverse complement strand
CAGTTTAATATTCAATGTGCAGGTCAGGACGCTTTTCCTTCCCATCATAGGAGGGTATACCTTTTTTGATCTGCTTCGAAAGAACTATATGGTTGTCACGCCGCAGATATTTCGCAGCGAGCATGGCCAGTCTTTCTGGGTTGTTTAGAGCAGTCCACTCGGCCTTTAATATGCTTATTTCATCATTTACTTTAACTATCTCCTGCTGCACCTGCACCAGTGACTTTTGCATGTCTCTAACGTAGAACTTTACCCTAAACACTCCTATAGTAAACGCGCAAACTGCACAAAAGCACGGTATGTATGCGCCTTTCATGCCTATTCCACCCTAGCAATGGCTCTTAACTTACCCGATCTGGACCTGGGATTATTTTTTACCTCCTCATCTGTCGGCATGATTGCCTTTTTATTTATCAAGCTAAAACCCATATCGCATAGGGACCTAAACTTATGTTTGACAACTCGGTCCTCCAGAGAATGAAAAGACGTCACCAAGATTTTACCACCTATCTTCAACACCTCAGCTGCTGCTT
>NZ_AFMS01000041.1 GCF_000215485.1 Anaplasma marginale str. Florida | reverse complement strand
AACACGATGGAGAATAACTGCTCCGCAGAAAATGCCAGAGCCTCCTCTCCAGCGAACCGATTCCACCAAACAGGCATACTGGGTGTAACTCACGAAAGGGTGGGGGATCCGCCTTTGCCGCAATGCTTTATTAGTGTCCTGAGACTAAAGCTAAGGTGGGTGCCATATAACAACCTCCTTTGTGTTGACAGTGACGGCCCCCTCTAAAAACAAAACGGGCTCGAGGAACTTCCAACCTACACGTACAACGCAGAACCCCCACAGATTATACAGAACAGGTAAGACAGATCAATATATAAATACCTACTTCTTGTCTTCGTCGTCCTTCTTAATTTCCTGGTATTCCGAATCTACCACCCTCTCCTCCGGATTTCCGGAAGTGTCGCTTGCAGTGCTATCAGTAGAAGTACCTGAGTCTTTCTGAGCGGAATACGCCGCCTCACCCAACTTCATGGAAAGCTGCATTAGGGCATCATACTTCTGCTGAATAACGTCACTACTGCTATCATCGTTGCTCAAGCACTCCCTGAGCTCCTTTATTGCAGCCTCGATGCCCGACTTATCAGCACTAGAAATCTTGTCCCCATAGTCATTGAGCGACTTCTCAGTGGAATGTATCAGGGCCTCAGCGCTATTCTTAAGTTCCACGCGCTTCTTACGCTTCTCATCCTCTTCGGCTCTGTCTTGGGCGTCTTGGACCATCTTCTTGATTTCCTCTTCGCTTAGCCCACCAGAAGACTGTATCTTAATGGTCTGCTCCTTCCCGGAAGCTTTATCCTTTGCAGAAACGTGTACTATACCGTTGGCGTCTATGTCGAACGTGACTTCAATCTGCGGAATGCCCCGAGGAGCCGAAGGAATCCCCTCCAGGCTGAACTGGCCTAGCAGCTTGTTGTCTACCGCCATTTTTCGCTCACCCTGGTAAACCTTGATAGTCACAGCAGTTTGCCCATCCTCCGCAGTGGAAAACACCTGAGACTTCTTAGTAGGAATTGTAGTATTACGTTCAATGAGAGGGGTAAAAACTCCACCCAGGGTTTCGATACCGAGCGACAGCGGCGCAACATCCAGCAACAAGACATCTCTCACATCGCCTGTAAGTATTCCACCCTGTATCGCAGCACCAATTGCTACTACCTCGTCAGGGTTCACTCCTTTGCAGGGCTCCTTCCCTCCGAAGAAATCTTTAACTCTCTGAATTACCTTGGGCATTCTAGTCATCCCACCGACTAGCACCACCTCATCTATCTTGCTAGTGTCTTTAATACCCGCATCATCCAAAGCCTTCTTGCAGGGTTCTATGGTACGCTCGATCAATTCGCTTACTAGCCCTTCAAATTTGGCTCTCGTGAGTTTCAGACTAAGGTGCTTTGCGCCCGTACTATCGCTAGATATGAAAGGTAAGGTTATATCTGTTTCCAGCCTGCTAGAAAGCTCAATCTTCGCTTTTTCCGCAGCTTCTTTGATCCTCTGAACAGCCATCGGGTCATTGTGCAGATCTATTCCGGTTTCTTGTTTGAAACTCTCCATCATGTGTTCCATAACGGCGTTGTCAAAGTCCTCACCACCTAGCTTTGTGTCACCATTTGTGGCTTTTACCTCAAATACACCCTCAGCTATTTCAAGCACAGAAACATCAAAAGTTCCGCCACCAAGGTCGTACACAACAATTGTCCGCTGCTTGTCGCCCTTATCCAAACCGTAGGCCAGCGCAGCAGCAGTGGGCTCATTGATAATTCTCACAACGTCTAAACCGGCAATCGTTCCGGCATCTTTAGTGGCCTGACGTTGCGCATCGTTAAAATACGCGGGCACGGTAATCACGGCCTTCTTTACTGGAGCCCCGAAATATCTCTCTGCAGTTTCTTTTATCTTTTCCAGGACGAATGCGCCAATCTGCACTGGAGAGTACCCCTCACCCCTGGCCCGTATCCACGCATCCCCGTTTTTTGCTGGAAATACTTCGTAAGGACACTTGACGTCCCGCATATCGTCGTATCTACGGCCTATTATCCTCTTGCTAGCGTATATCGTATTTTGGGCATTGATGTTCGCTTGACGCTTAGCAAGCTCACCCACAAGCCGCTCATTTTCAGTAAAGGCAACAACCGACGGAGTAGTTCTTGAGCCTTCACTGTTTTCGATAACTTTCGCGGTGCCCGCCTCCATAACAGCAACGCAAGAATTCGTAGTACCCAGATCTATGCCTATGATGCGCTCAGCCGCCATGATTACCCCCACTAAAACAATACTTACAAAAACCAGATACGGTAGATATAGTCACCAAAGTCTTAAATTACAACCCCTACCCCTGCAGCAAGATAAAAAATATACGAGGACCCGGCCCAAAGCACATAATCCGGCCATTGTACGACGCAGCCAGTGAGGACAGCACATTTTGTGGCGCTGCGATAGGGTGCGGAAAAAACTGGCACATACTCTAGCGTATGTCCGCAAACATGCGGGACAACCATTTCTTGACCCAAGTTCCGTCAGGCTTTTTGACCCCAACAAACGCCTCTTGGACAGTTTCTTGCACATTTGCAATCTCAGCATTGTCTGCTTTGCTCTCTGCAAGCTCCGGTTGGGCTTCAGGCGGCCCCATAAGCTCTTCACTTAGAGCCGTGCTATACCCCTTCTCCGCATGAATGCTAAAACCTGCAGCACCTGGATTCTCACTTACACCCAGCCTTATGAGAACCTTGAATTCGCCCTCTATGGCCCAAATATGTTTACGCTTATGATTAAATAGATAGGTCAAAACCCCAGGATCAGCCAAAACTGAAATTATCTTCTCACGATTTTTATGGGCAAAGCACCGCACGTCTCTAAGCATGTCTGCGGCAACAGACTCAAACGACCTAACCCTACCAACACCTCTGCAATGCGCGCATTGGACCGTATTGGTATCCAGTATACTTTGCTTTACCCGCTGTCTGGAAATTTCCATAAGACCAAAAGCACTTATGTACCCAAACTGCACCTTCGCTTTGTCGTTCTTAAACGCCTCCCTAACCTCGGCTTCGACGGCCCTGCAGTACCTGTATCTGAGCATGTCTATGAAGTCAATGACTATGAGGCCAGATAGCCCGCGCAAGTTCACCTGCCGCGCAATCTCTTTGACGGCCTCCATATTGGTTTTGTACGCAGTCTCTTCTATGCTATCCTCGCCGGTCATCTTGCCCGAGTTTACATCTATAGAGACCAACGCCTCGGTCGGGGTGATGACTAGATATCCCCCAGATGGAAGGAAAATCTTGTCGCTGTACAACTCAAGTATTTGTGCATCAACCCTGTAATGAGTAAAAATTGGCACGCTGCCCTTGTACATCCGAACCCGTAGTTTGTTCCTAAACATGGATTTCGCGTACTCTTTCACGAGGCTAAACGCCCTGCTGCCGGAAACAACAACGTCGTGGATCGTCTCGTCACAAAAATCCCTAAGCGCTCTCTTGATTATGTTAGCCTCAACATACAGGAGCGCAGGGGGTTCTACTTTCTCGCAGTTATCGCGTATCTCCTGCCACGTGGATTGTAAATAAGACAAATCTTGCTCTATCTCTTTTTGGCTTCTGTTGCTACCAGCTGTTCTGATTATGACCCCGGATTCCTTGGGAAGCTTGATAGAATTTAGCACCTCTTTCAGATTCTTCCGGTCATCACAATCCTCAATACGCCGCGATATCCCACTATTCTTGTTGCCTGCATTCGGCATAAAAATGCAATATCTGCCCACGAGCGCGATGTACGTGGAAAACGTTGCGCACTTGTTTCCTCGCTCTTCCTTTATGATCTGGACCATAAGTTTCTGGTCCACTTTTATCACATCCTGAATCTTGTACAACTTGTGTAACGAAGACTTCGACCTAGCCTTGGAGGATGCATCCCTCTTACCAGAGCGATCATCTAGTTGGGGTTTACAGGCGTCTACAGGGCCATCATCGGGCAGCGGCGCAGCAGCCCCATCGGCCTCGGCCAACCCTTCGTGCTCCTGACCATCGCCGTACATGCTCTGCAGAAGAGCTTCTTTCTCCTCTGCGGGCAGTTGGTAGTGCTCAACCGAGATTTCAGAGAACGGCAAAAACCCGTGTTTGCTTATCCCGTATTCTATGAACACAGCCTGCAATGACGGTTCTATGCGCTTCACGACCGCATAGTACACGTTGCCACGCAGCTGCTTCCTATCCTTTAACTCCTGATCAAACTCAACTACCTTACCGTCATCAAGTACCGCAACTCTTATCTCATCAACATACGCGGCATCAACCAGTATTCTCTTCCCGCTGTTATCATTAGACACAGAACCTCACACCAATTCACAAAACACCCCAAAGGCCACCCAAAGCACCACGAAACTAACACATGCAACACCTCGGCGCTGCGAATAAAAATCCTCAAGTCGCGTTGGACTTCGCTTCTATCCTCATGACCATAGCAAGCCCAACAGCCATGGTGGCCACGCCTACCACTATAGCGGTAAGCATCAAAACACTGGGCAGCGGGTTGCTATATAACGTCTCCCCTGCCTGCCCAGAAAGTATGGGCACCTTAGCACCTCTTACATATCCCAAGGAAATGTAGAACAGCAACACGGAAGACTGAAAAATGCCCAAGCCCATTAGCTTCTTCAAACGATTGTTAGTCACCACTACAGTAAACAAGCCAACTGCCATCAACAGGGCCGCCGCCACATGGTTCACATGCAGTAAAAAGAAGAACACTCAGCTCCCCCCTGTGCTGTACACACCCCCAACAACGACCTCACCACACAACACACAAGCTCACGAGGCCGCGCAGTCAGTGTATATCTATTTTTCCCGTGATGCAAAGTCAAAATAAATGCTCACCATAGAGCCACACACCGTTAAACCAACACCCAATTCGACGACGAATATACCAAGTTTCTGTTCGGAAACAGCATCGAACATTGCAAAAAAGTAGGAAAGAAAACTCTTTCCGGCAATCATGGATATGGCACCTGTGGCTACATACAACAGAAATCCCGTTGCACTCATCACCCGCGGGAAAGAAGCAGACACAACCCTAGATATTTGCGCTTCTCCGAACACCATGTGATACAAAACCAGTGCAGAGGCTACTATAACTCCACCCTGAAATCCACCTCCTGGGCTGTAATCACCGTGAATCTGCACGTACAGACCATACAATATCATCACCGGAAGCATTATAGTCACTGCGCTACGCAACGCAGGATTGCTACCCGGAAAAACGTACTTCCCCTTAGGCACTTTTCTTACCTCCCCCATCCAGCAACAACGATACACACATGGCGGCCGTGAACACAACCAGCACCTCACACATGGTGTCGTAGCCACGAAAACTCGCCAAAATTGCAGTAACTACGTTAGGAATGCCTACATAACGGCTTGTATGCTCGAAGTAGGCGGCTGTTTGGATATTCGCTGGGGAAGTTGCGTCACCAAACTCGGGCAGATCTAAAACTGCACCCACCAACGCCAAAAACATAGACAGTGCGATCGATGCGGCCAAGAGGATTCTAATCGCACTGCAGTCGTTCCACACATAACCAACCTTGCTGCCTCCTACATACCCAAGACGGGAAAGCACAACGAGAGTCAGCGCGGTGCTGAGCCCTGCGCCAACCGCCGCTTCTGTTATAGCAACATCAGGTGCAGCCATTACTAGGTATGCAGCTGCCATGGTGAGGCTAAACGTGCACATCACAATAGTGTTCACAAACACACCCTCACATAACGCAACCGCTGCTGCTGACGCCACCAACAGTGGCAGGAGCATCCAGTTTACGGCTATACCCACATCCAAGTGCATCTAACCACCATCTTTATCATCACTCTCGCACCAGGGCATTACGGAACTTGCAATGGCGTTACATGCGGTTGTTGAGGTAATCCATAATAGTACAATTAGCACAAACATCTTTACTGTAAATACGGAAAAACCGCACTGCATGGTTAAACCACACAGCACAAGCGCTACCCCGACGGAGTCCGCAACCCCCACAGCATGAACCCTATAACGAAGACCGGGGAGTCGGAAGACCCCAACAGTGGCTATTACCATAAAGAACAGCCCGGCACCCAGCGTCATCATACCTAACAGTGGCAACATAAATACCTACCCCCGATTAGACGCGAAAAATTTGGAAAACCCTATGGCAGACACGAGCCCAATGCATGCATACACCAGAGATACATCAACAAAAAACGCCTGAGCATCTGTAAGGACGCCCAAAGCTACAATCAGCACTACACCAAAGGTATTAAACGCGCTAGCTGCAAGTATTTTGTCACCCACGAACCTCGACGTAATGACCTTATATAGCATTGCGAACATACACGCAACCAGCACGAAAACTGAGAAAACAAGCATAGCCCACTCCCAAGTAACTATACCCCAGAACGCAACTTAGCCAAAATTGTACCGGCTACATTTTCCTTCGTGATCCCAAAATGCCTGTACAAATCCTCACACTTACCTGATGCACCAAACCTGTCAAGCCCCATAAATACGCCCTTTTCACCTATGTACTTATGCCACCCCAGAGAACAAGCCGCCTCCACAGCCACTTTTAGGCTGCCGTTCCCCAGCAAACTTGCAATATACTCTTCGTCTTGTTCGTCAAATATTCGCCAGCAAGGCATGGAAACCACTCTGGTGCCGATTCCCTGATCTTGAAGAATTTCCCTAGCACCCAGTGCCACGCCCACTTCGGAACCCGTAGAAAAGATAGTAACCCTAAAATCCCCCTCATGCTCGCGTATTATGTACGCACCCCTGCTGGCAAGGTTATTGTGGGAATAGCACGCGCGACTGAAGCCTACGCTCTGCCTTGACAACGCAAACAGCGATGGTGACTTGGTGAGCTTCAGGGCCATCTCCCAGCATTCCAAAACCTCAACAGCATCCGCAGGTCTGAAAACGTACAGGTTGGGTATGGAACGCAGGGAAGCGAGGTGTTCCACGGGCTGATGGGTGGGGCCATCCTCCCCTACACCTATGGAGTCGTGAGTCATTACATATATGACCTGCACTCTCATCAATGCAGACAGTCTTATAGCAGGTCTACAATAGTCAGAAAAAACTAGAAATGTCCCGCCGTAGGGTATTATGCCCCCATGGAGCGCCATGCCGTTCATACACGCGGCCATCGCGTGCTCTCTCACCCCATAATGCACGTAGGATGCGTCAAAATTTTTGGAGCTTACCACCCCCATGCAGGGTACCTTGGTGTTATTGGAGGAAGTGAGATCGGAGGACCCCCCGACGAGCTTGTTCACCCTCATCGCCAAGAATTCTAAAACTCTGCCGAAGGATTTTCTGGTCGCCTCAGCAGGGCGCGTTTCACAAAGGGTGTTTTTCAGGGTATCAAGCTCATCTATGACGCTGTTTGGTACACCATCTGAAAGTATTGCGTTAAGCACCTCAGCCTTTGCGCAACCAGCAAATTTCTTCATCCAAAGCTCGCATTCCAGCTCAGCTCTTGCTCTAACTTTACGCCATAAGGCCTTGGCTTCCTCGGGAATTTCGAACTTCTCACCTTCCCATCCTATGGCATTCCGAAACTCTTGAGCATCTTCAGGGGAAAACGGCCAGCTGTGCGCCGCAGAAGTACCCGCCTTGGGGGGCATAAACTTACCTATGACTGTCTTGCAACAAATTATGGACGGTTTGCCCCTAGACTCCCTAGCTGCACCAATTGCTTGTTCAATCTCGCCAAAATCATGCCCGTCAACCTCCAAGACATCCCACCCATAGGCGGAAAACCTTGCACGTACGTCGTCAGAGGTCGCCAAGCTGGTACTCCCATCTATCGAGATGCCATTATCATCAAACAAGACAATTAGGTGATCTAGGCCCAGGTGCCCGGCTAGAGAAGCAGCTTCGTGGCTGATTCCCTCCATCAAGCAGCCGTCCCCAACTATGGCGTATGTGTGGTGATTTATAAGATCATCGCCAAATTTCTGGGAGAACATGCGCTCAGCAATAGCAAGACCCACGGCGCACCCAAGGCCCTGGCCCAGTGGCCCAGTGGTTACCTCAACACCTGTAGTGCAACCATATTCCGGATGACCGGGAGTTATTGAATGCAGCTGCCGGAAACGCTTGATATCATCAATCCCAATATATCCAACCAGATGCATTATTGAGTACATGAGCATGGACCCGTGCCCGTTGGAGAGAACTAGCCTGTCTCTATCGAACCACGACGGATGGTTCACGCTGAACCGCAAAAACTTTGAAAACAGCACAGTGGCAACATCGGCCATACCCAGTGGCATTCCCGGATGCCCTGAGGCAGCATTTTGTATGGCATCTACGGACAGCAGCCTAACCGCTTTCGCCATAATTTGATATGATTCACGTCCCATCAAGAATTCCCGGGCAGCCTACATGCTGAGATACCTGCCGATGAGGTAATTCTTGTACGAATCCACATCGACTCTCTTCCCAGTAATCTTCTTCAGCAGAGTGGTGCTGCTGTATCTTCCGCCGTGGGAATATATGTGCTTGTTAAGCCAGCCGACAACACCGGAAAAGTCACCATTTTCCACCCCGCCACAAACGTCTACCTTGCTGTTTTTAATCGCAGCAAAAATCTGCGACGCCGCAACTGATGACACTACCCTGCAAGGCACATAGCCAAAAATCCCACTGACCCAGTAATCGTCCTGCATGAACCCCTCTTTGTCATCAGAGGGCACAGAATCGAAGTAGTATTTCATGCCCTGGGCCCAGGCATCCGGCAACTCGCTGACTTTCAAGTCGTCGTTTATTATTTCCTTCTCCAGTGCATACCGCAGCATTACGTGCGCAAGGGAACTTACTTCATCTGACTTCTCTAGCAGCATATTGGGCTGAACCTCGGTAAGGTGAGCATATATGTTGTCAACATCGGCTGCTTTCCCCCTAATAGAGAGAAGCTTCTTCATTGCTGGAAGGATAAATGAGATAAACCCCCTGTCTCTTAGTAGGTGACGAGACATTAGCAGCCCTTGGGCCTCGTACATCATGCTGCCCGGGCAGCCACCAACTGGTTGATGTTTCCACTTCTGGGGTAGGTTCGAACAATATAAAAACTTCCCAACATTCTCCAGCACATCCCTCAAAGCAAGCCTGTAGTCGCATTCTCCATAGTCATCAGCGCTTCTCTTAACGCTGCTCGCAACCCCTTCCTCGCTTAACAAATCCATCTTTCTGTGTGAGCACATAGCCTCGAGAAGCCCTCCCCCAACAGCACTAGCTATGTGTCTGCAAAGGGCCATTTGCTTGTCACTAGCGACAGTCTTCGCGGGATGAGCCTCACTACTGCTTTGCCTGTTTATAACCTCACCAGCAAATTGCCGGAAAAACGCCCCCATATCGGTAAAGACCTCATCCATTTTCTTGGTGGTAAGATCCCCATCGTAAGCACCGAGCATGACGTCGTACTTGCTCGCAGCTCCCAAATCCTCAACCTTCATGGCAGCCGCTTCTGAGGATAGCCTTACAACATCAGCAAGGCATTCTAGCACGCTGCGCGCGGGTTCATTCCCCTGGCAAAACAACATCCATTTCATCCTGCAGGCGACCCTGGCCTTTACCAGGCCACTCACTAGATCGATCGGTAACCCCCTGAGGCGCTTGTACATTCTGTTCATGCAATGGAGGTTCGCAACCTCCCAATCTCCCAACTGCCCCTTGTTTGCAAGCGCAAAATCGATGGACTCCGCAACCGCCTCACTGTCTACGATTTCCTGCACCACCTCCCTCAGAGTGCAGATTCTGCTGATTTTAGAATCAGAATCAGAGTCATCAGCGTAGAGAACCCTAACCACACCGATGACGTGGCACACCTTAGCAAATACCTGCTCCAAAAATTTATAATGCTTCATACGCACAACAACCGAAACTCGCGCACACAACACCCGGGATGAGACCGGCCCACTAAGACACACCCAAAAACAACTTAGGAGACCGCCGTCAGTTAGGCAGACATGCGCTAAATTTACCATACATCGCGGCGAAAGCTATAACAAATAAACCACGTGAGGCAAATTATTTTTCTTGACTTGACTCGGTTTTGAGCAATGATTTTGCGCAGTGGGGTTCTTCAGTGGTTATCGCAGCTGGATCTTTAGTGTAGGGGAGGTTTTTACTATGCTGCATCGTTGGTTAGCTCTGTGCTTCTTGGCATCGTTTGCCGTGACAGGTTGTGGTCTTTTCAGCAAGGAAAAGGTCGGGATGGACATTGTCGGCGTGCCTTTTAGCGCTGGGAGGGTAGAAAAGGTTTATTTTGACTTCAACAAGTACGAAATAAAGGGTTCTGGCAAGAAGGTGCTGCTGGGCCTGGTAGAAAGAATGAAGGCGGACAAGAGGTCCACCCTGCTGATTATCGGCCATACAGACTCCAGGGGAACGGAAGAGTACAACCTGGCGCTGGGTGAGAGAAGGGCAAATGCTGTTAAGGAGTTCATACTAGGGTGCGACAGGTCGCTATCCCCTAGAATATCTACTCAATCCAGGGGTAAGGCGGAACCAGAGGTTCTGGTATATTCAAGCGACTTCAAAGAAGCGGAGAAGGCGCATGCCCAAAACCGAAGGGTTGTACTAATCGTGGAGTGTCAGCACTCGGTATCTCCCAAGAAAAAAATGGCTATCAAGTGGCCGTTCAGCTTTGGTAGGAGCGCGGCTAAGCAAGATGATGTCGGTAGCAGCGAAGTTTCTGACGAAAATCCCGTCGACGATTCCTCAGAGGGGATAGCATCCGAAGAAGCGGCGCCTGAAGAAGGGGTGGTGTCCGAGGAAGCGGCGGAGGAGGCGCCGGAAGTGGCACAGGATTCTTCGGCAGGAGTGGTCGCGCCTGAATAGTACTGAAACTGCACGGCCTGGCCGCACTTGCCGCTCGTGGTTTGCGTTGACACATCGGTGGCCACACTCAACCTGAGGCTTGGTCCGTGCAGCTTTTGTTCTTGGAACGTGCCTTAGAGTTGGTTTCCGCTGCTGAGCGCGAGATTGATCAGCTGGGTGCCTGCTCCGCGTGGGCGGTGTGGTCGGCTGTTGTGCGGCCGGCTGCTGGGTACGCAGTCATCGTAGTTCGCGGCTCAGTGGGCTTTAGTGCGTTGTGAGCACTTTTTACGGGGTTGGTGGTGTTGCACTGAACAGTGTTGACACTATTTCTTTATTTTGCTAGCTTGGCCAGGAATTTTCATGGGCATCAGATGGCGAGCATAGTGGTAGTGGGACTGCAGTGGGGAGATGAGGGCAAGGGCAAGATTGTAGATTGGCTGTCTGTGAGCGCCGATGCCGTTGTGCGGTTCCAGGGAGGGAACAACGCTGGACACACAGTGGTTGCAGATGGGAGAGTGTACAAACTAAGCCTTCTGCCAACATCCGTATTGCGGCAAAACAAGCTATCCATGATAGGCAGCGGGGTTGCGCTGGATCCGTACGCGCTCGTTCGGGAGGTAGACAGCCTCAAAGACAGCGGCATATTTCTTGACCCTGACAGCCTGTGCCTGTCTGAATCGTGCCCGTTGGTTCTTAGCGTGCATAGGGACGCGGATTCTATAATGGAAGAAATGCGCGGAAACGAATCCATAGGCACAACGTGCATGGGGATTGGTCCGTGCTATGAGGACAAAGTCGGCAGAAGAGCCATAAGACTGTGTGACTTACTGGACGAAACATCACTTTATGACAAAGTGCTGTGCTTGCTGTCTTACCACAATCTGCTAAGAAGGGCCACAAACCGACGGGAGGTCACCCCGCATGAGATCATGGATGAGTTGACGCAGATTGCCCCGAAGGTCTTACCCTTTATGAAGCCTGTGCCAGAGATCATCGTCAGCCTAATTAAGCAAGGTAAAACCGTGTTATTCGAAGGTGCGCAGGGCGCGTTGCTTGATATCGACCATGGGACATATCCATATGTAACGTCCAGTAACACAGTGGCGGGCTATGTGCGGGTGGGATGCGGGGTCGGCGCTCTCGGGGACATGCGAGTTCTCGGGCTTGCAAAGGCCTACACCACAAGGGTTGGCAATGGACCTTTTGCTACAGAGCAAACCGGAACGGTTGGCGACGCCATGTTCGAGCGTGGCAGGGAAGTGGGCACTGTGACCAACCGCGTAAGAAGGTGCGGCTGGTTTGATGCAGTGTCTGTGCGGCAAGCAGCCCTATCCTCCGGCGCATCTGAGATGGTAATAACCAAACTAGACGTACTAGACACAATTGATGAGATCAAAGTATGCACAAAATACAGATGCGGCGAGGAATCATACGACTACTTACCCGCCGCAT
>NZ_AFMS01000042.1 GCF_000215485.1 Anaplasma marginale str. Florida | reverse complement strand
CCCACATACAAAACAGGCTTGAGCCTGTATATGAAACCTTACCTGGATGGCGCACTAGCACATTGGGTGCTGTGTCACGTAGTGACCTTCCAGAAAATGCAGTGTCATACATCAGTAGGCTTGAGGAGTTGGTTGGAGTGCCAGTAAGCTTGGTGTCTACAGGGCCAGAGAGAAACCATATTGTACCAATGAACCCATAAGCATTACTTCTTGTTGTAGTGGACATACAGAAATGGGTCAAACGATGTATCTGATGGTTCAGTTACAACTGCCTTCTTCACCTGCGCATGTAGAAATACAATCAGGGAGTCTAGCTCATCACCCATAGATAAGGTAATTACTTCCTTCTTGGTCGAGCTCTCAAGAAGTTTCTGCTTCTCCCTCACTTCCCCTTCCGAGAGTAGGTCACATTTGTTTAGTATGACCACCTCTTGCTTACCAGTAAGCTCCTGGCTATGTAGCTTAAGCTCCTGCCTGACCAGCTCATAGGCGCTGACTATATCTGGAAGCGAGCAATCTACCAGATGTAGGAGTATGACGCATCGCTCAATATGTTTGAGAAACTTGTGCCCTAACCCTGCACCAGAACTGGCGTTTTCTATTAGGCCAGGAATATCTGCTAACACTAGCTCACACCCGTTTGCGTACGCAACTCCCAAGTGTGGTTCTAGGGTTGTAAACGGATAGTCAGAAACCTTGGTTTTCGATGCAGTACAACGTGATAACAAGCTAGACTTCCCAGCGTTAGGCATGCCTATTATTCCAACATCTGAGACTATCTTGAGCTTCAGCAGAACACAGTGCTCTTCTCCCAGTGTTCCGTAGGTGAAGTATGTAGGTGCACGATTAGTAGAGCTCTTATACTGGGCATTGCCAATCCCGCCCCTACCACCTGCTGCTACTGTGTATTGCTGCCCTATGTTGTTCAGATCTGCTATTAGAGTATTCCCATCTTCGTCATACAACTGGGTTCCTACCGGCACCTCTACTACGCGGTTGCGGCCAGCAGCCCCAAACTTTCCCTTACCAGATCCAGCTTTACCATTCTCTGCCCTTATGTGTTGGTTATATCTGAAGTATAGCAGAGTGTTTACAGCACTACTGGCGACGAATATCACCGAGCCGCCATTCCCTCCGTTCCCACCATCGGGGCCACCAAACTCTATGAATTTCTCCCGCCGAAAACTCACACACCCGTCGCCTCCTTTTCCTCCTTTTACGTGGA
>NZ_AFMS01000043.1 GCF_000215485.1 Anaplasma marginale str. Florida | reverse complement strand
TCAGACAACATATTAAACCACGCGACCACATTGCCGAGCTCTTCGCAGCACCGGTCAACCTCATGTTCCGGTACCCTGAGCCTCACCAACCTAGCCGCCCTAGCGAGCTCTTCGTGCCCCACACTGTAGGCTGCTCCATCTGAGAGTTTACTCATAACTTGTGCCTCATAAAGTGCGATAGTACGCAGTCTCCCAAAAGCTTGCCTACTGATTGTACTTTTATCTTACCCTCCGGGAAGGATACCCCAGTTATTGTATCTGTCACCACCAGAGAGTCCAGCTCTGACGCCTCTATGGCGTCAACCGCGCTGCCAGAGAACACACCATGGGTTATGCGCGCGTGTACACTCATGGCCCCCCTCGTTTTCAGGGCCGCAGCTGCGTTGCACAGCGTACCCCCCGAGTCTACTATATCATCCAAAATGACGCAATGCCTATCCTTTACGCTGCCGATGACGTGCACAACCTCAGATACTCCGGGGCTTTCACGATATTTGTCAATTACCGCCACCTGCACGGAGTTGACCTTGCGCCCTTCTGACAGCGCCCGAACGAACCCCCTAACCCTGGGCAGGGACCCACAGTCAGGCGCCACAACCGCCAGCTTGTCCAGTATGTGGCTGTCACCAATCTCCTCGATAAATAACCCCGCTACGGGCAGATTGGTAAGCGGCATTTCGAAAAACCCGGCTGCCTGGCTGGAATGCAGGTCTACGGTAATCAAGTGATCTATTCCAGACGCTCCAAGCAACTTTGCGACGACCTTAGAGCTAAGTGCGGACGTTACCGCACCATACTCACCCGCTACCCGGGACGTTACCCTATCCTGCCGAGAGTAGCACATGTAAGGCACCACAGCGGTTACCCTGTCTGGCGCGCAAGTCCGCCGCACAACATCTGCCAGCAGCAGAAGCTCCATTAAACTGTCATTCGCTGGTTTGCACAAGGACTGCAGCAAAACCACGTTCTTATACGGCGCCTCCGCAGCGCCACTTGGAAACTCAACGTTGATTTCTCCGTCCGCGAACCTAGAAATGCAGGGTGTGACTACTGGGAACCCTGTAACACTTGACAAACTTGCAGCAAGAGCTGTGGCAGTGCTGCCAGGTACTATTACCATACTGACCAAACGTTGCCATTAACGAGCGCATGATAATTAGGTGCGTCACAAAAGTAAACATGTTTTACCATACGTGGTACCATAATTTTTCACTCTGCTATGCGAAGTTGCCATGTTCACCGAACAGGATGTTAGGGAAATTCTGGAAAAGATTGCAGATCCGGAAACAGGCAGCAACGTGGCCAGCATCGGTAAATTCTCTATCACCCTGAATGGGGGCAATGTGGGCGTGATACTAGACATGCCCGGACAGGTTACTAAATCGTGGGAACAGAGCTTCAAAGCGAAGTGTATAAACGAAATCCAGAAGGGCATATCTGGCATATCAAGTGTAACGGTTGCTCTGGTGCAAAGGCGCACACAACGCACACCCAAGGTTACAATTGAGGGGGTGCGCAATATGGTGCTGGTTGTTTCCGGTAAGGGAGGTGTGGGAAAATCCACCGTGGCGACTCAAATTGCCCTTTCTCTGGTGAGGCGTGGGTACAAAGTTGCGCTGGTGGATGTGGATATTTATGGCTCTTCAATTCCACACCTACTTGGGGCCGACGCTTTGGCGGGAATCGACCGTAATGGCATGATAGTACCCCTGGAAAGTTTTGGGTTGAAAAGCATTTCGATTGGGAACCTTGTGGAGGACAAAAACAAGGCGATAGTATGGCGTGGCCCCATGCTTACTAAGGCAATCGATAAACTTATGTTAGGCACGAGCTGGGGGGAGATAGACTACATGATAGTTGATACGCCTCCAGGTACCGGTGACGTGCATATTAGCCTTGCAAAATTTGCCGTAACTGGGGCAGTAGCAGTCTCCACTCCGCAGAAGCTGTCAGTGCTGCAGGTTGTAAAGACCTGCGATATGCTCGCAAATTTGAATGTAAAGCTATCGGGAGTTATAGAGAATATGAGCTATTTTTTCGACAGCGCGTCTGGCCGCAAGACCTACGTGTTTGGTACGGGAGGAGCACAGGATATTTCCAGGCTGACTGGTGCACCATTCCTAGGTGACATCAGAATTGACCCCGAAATTTGTCAAACCTCGGAGTGCAGAGACCCAACTGTAGGAAACAAAGAGCTACTAGAAGCGTATGATCGAATCACAGAGAACATGCTAACAAGCATCACCGAAGGCGGTGTAATATAATCGTGCAGGATGGACTCACCCAAAGGAGCAACACCCGCCACCAATGGCAACTCCACACTCCCACGATTTCCAGCAAGAAGCCCACGTCTTGGAAAGACGACAAGCCCGGCCACGCACTCCGCTGCGACTACTGCTGTTTAATCAGCTTACCGATTTCTCTTTCCACAATTTCCCTAACCAGCCCCGGCAGGTTCTCGTTCAGCCACTCAGAAAGCTGAGGGCGCAGCACACTGAGCGTCAATTCCTCAACAGTGAGGCCTTTGCTGCTATCTCCCGCTGAGGGGGCAGGCGCCGCCGGGCTTTCCGTAGCCATGGCTGCGTCAACCAACTTTTTTATTTCTTTAGTTGCTGCTTCTATGTTCTCTCGAGAGAGCAAAGCACTTTCGTCCTCGTCTGACGATGCTGTACTACCTTCTGCAAAGGAAGCCAAGGACGAACTCTCAGTGAGCTCCATCGAGCAGCTTATCTGTCGTTGCTGCACTTCCCTTTCTACCGAGCAAAAATTCTTGGAGTGGCGCACCCTGCCAACACTCTGCGTAGCGCAAATGCTGCTGGACACGCCCGGGCCCTCTCTCTTATAGCTTATCACATCCAAATTCTCAGGATTTTCCAGGTACATTACGTCATCATGAGACTGGGAGTCGCTGAGTATGACTTTCCTTATACTTGCAACGACATCCCTTATAGACTGAAGGCTGCTGGAACCACTCATAACAAGCACATCCCCAAGGCACGTAACCTAATTAATATTAAATTGCCCAATTAAGGCAAGCAAATTGTACTGACTCACGATCAACTCGCTGTGTGCGTTTATCGTGTTCACCCTTGCCTTGAGCAATTCCTGTTCAACATCAAGCACATCCAGAGTCGTTTTCAAATTCAGCTTTGCCTCCTGCTTTATCGCTTCTAGCGCTGTTTCGGTGAACCTGGCTGAGTCGCGTGCGGACTTCAATACGGATCTAGACGTCGCCAAATTTTCCCAGGCCAGTATTATAGACTCCTCAATTTCCCGCATTTCTTCGCGCAAAGAGTATAGCTTGTGCTGCCGAATTTTATGTGCTCGGTCTATATCCATGAATCCTGTTCCTTGCTCAAAGACCGGGAATCGCAAACGCACTTCCAGCCGCTGTGACGCCTTGTCCACGTTTATGCCCGGGAACAGCTCAGATGCGGATATGCTCAACGACGGAAGCACTTTCTTGGCCGTTGCTATGGCCACATCGCGTTTTGATGCTTGGTACAAATACCTCGACAGTATTAGAGCCAGATTGCCCGCTTTCGAGGCCTCTATGGCTTCCTGCAGCGACTCGGGAATGTGTAGCCTATGCCTAGGGTATTTTAAATCAACTGGTTTTTCTCCTACTATACGGGTATAACTCGCCTCCATAGCTTTTAACTTGCCTGCTGCGCTCATGGCATCAGACTTCGCAGCGGAAAATCTTGCCCTCGCCTGGGCAAGCTCAGTTTTCGTGATTTCCCCTACCGAAAATCGTTTTTCTGCTGCGAGCATGTGTTGCTCGAAAACCTTTACGTTATTCTCGTTCAACTTATGCACTTCATATGCAGTCAGCACCCCCATGTACGTCTTTATCGCACCCAGTAGGGTTTTTTGTTTTTCCAAAGCGAGCCCTACGTCTTGTGCATTGTGCAAGTGTTTGGCTTTGTCAAGGGCGAGTGTTGCCGCGCCATCGAACATGGGCTGTGTTAAGGTCAAAGTGGACATACTATGCGACGCATGCCTACCATCTTTCTGCACGACGAAGTCGTAGGTGACTCTGGGTAGAAACCCCCTGATGACAGCGCTGGCTATTTCTCTTTTGGTGGCCAAGCTCCTATACACGCCTGCCTTGATGGCGTAATTATTCTCCAGCGTTTTTTTCAACGCCTCGTCCAGCGAAGTTCCATAGGCCCCAGAAGAAAGGGCAACTAAAAAGGCAGACGAAAGTAATAGAAATCCTATGCGCATAAGCAACCACCAGCTACTGTTTGTCTCACGTGCTATAGTTATGTAAAATCGCCGTCGGCGCAACATCTTAATCACGCCACGTACGGAGTTTAGAGTATACTGCATGGCCGCACAACTTGTGCTATCCGCGCGCTTATTTCTCGGTTGTGGGCCCAGTTTTGAAATTGACAAGTGTGGGATATGGCGCTAGAGTGACGTGATGCGTTTTGGTTTTTTGTGATTTTGTTATGGGTGTATTAGGCGCGAGGACTTTTTCTCTGAAGGCTAGTCAGGTGGACAAGCGCTGGGTGCTTATAGACGCTGACGGGGCCGTGGTCGGCAGGCTTGCGGCATTTGTTGCAAGTGTGTTGCGTGGCAAGAACAAGCCCGAGTACACACCCCACATGGACTGCGGAGATAATGTAATTATCATCAACGCCGGTCGCGCCAGGTTTACTGGCAACAAGCGCAAGGATAAAATCTATTACAGGCACACCGGGTACCCTGGTGGGCTGAAGAGCTGCACTCCCATGGATATTGAGCGTGCCGGCCGTCCTGAGAGGATAGTTAAGATGGCTGTGTGGAGGATGTTGGGTGATGGCCCGTTGGCTAGGCGGCGCTTCAAGAATCTCAGAGTGTACGCTGGTCCGGTCCATGGTCATGATGCTCAGAAGCCCGTGCCGTTGGACTTTGGTGCGGTGAACGTTAAGAATGCAAGGGGAAGGAATGACGGAAGGTGAGAGAGCTACCGATCTCGGTGGTGGGGCTGCTGCCAAAATAGACGAGTTTGGTCGCTCTTACGGTACCGGCAGCAGGAAGACCGCTGTGGCCAAGGTATGGTTGAAGGTGGGCAGTGGCGTGATCACGGTCAACGGGGTTGGATGCGCGCAGTACTTCAAGAGAGAATCTCTATGTCGCAGGGTTAATGCCCCGTTCGGGGTTGCGTCGTCCGTTGGCTGTTACGACGTGAAGGCTGTGGTTTTTGGTGGTGGCATTTCTGGTCAAGCTGGGGCTTTGGCTCACGGTATAAGCAAGGCACTAAAGTGCATGAATCCCGCGCTGCATCCCGTTTTAAGGCAATCTGGTTTCCTCACCAGAGATTCGAGGGTTGTGGAACGTAAGAAATACGGTCAGCACAAGGCCAGGAAGAAGTGCCAGTTTTCTAAGAGATAATATAGCTGGTCCGGTGCCTGCGTGTTCCGGCTTC
>NZ_AFMS01000044.1 GCF_000215485.1 Anaplasma marginale str. Florida | reverse complement strand
ATTGTTGGCATGTAAACCATGCCCCGATGCGCGCTTAGTACCCGTGCGGAGGTGTCTGCTCCTGCAAAACTACCAACCTCTAACTTCAGATCACTGAGCAAATAACGGCCAGGGGTAAGTTTGGGAGATGAAACTCTATATGCCGCGGTGACCCACATATTTCCCATAGATTGCAGGTCTGCATATCCTTTTTTGCTTACCTCGAAGACCTGTACAACGTGCTTCTCCACAACCTTGATAGCGGCATGTTCGTTATAGCGTGCCTTGTCTGGTTGTATTGTAATCAGTGGTGTGGGGGCGCTTGCTTCTTGCGAGATTACTAAGGTCCGCGAATCCTGGACAATTGATTCAAGTGCTAGGTTCAGCAGCCCAGCACGCTGCCCTGTGGGCTTTGCAATGGTGTGCAGCACTTTTACCAAGGTTTCGTCGCAACACAGTTCGTCATCATTGCGGAGTTTCTGGGAATACACGACCGGTGCGCATGATGTCGTTCCGAAGCCTGGCGGTGGTGGCTCGCTACGCCCTAGTACTGCATCCCACAGGTTGCCAGCATCGCTATCATCCATTCGCAAGCGGAGCTGCTTCGGCTTTTTTCTGAACAATCCCATGATACAAATCCCACGTGTATGGGCTCTAGACGCGCCTCCCATCCATGCACACGCTGATGATCTACAGGTGTTGAATTTGAGCGCAAAGAAACACGACGTAACTGACGCGAGTATGCCAGATTGTACTCTCGCGCGGTGAGAAATGTGTAAACAAAGGAGGAAACTTGCCTCAGAAGCTGTTTATATTATGCATTATTTTGGTTGAATAGCTTCATTGCCGCGCACATCTATGTCGCCCGTTTGTAGGGATATCTGTGCTGCGTGGATCTGAGCGTTTTCTCCAGCCCTAAGTCTAGTATGTAATGCGCAGATTGCTAGCCAATTAACGCTAAAAGGTGCCTCGGGCCATTGGGATACTGAGGGAATTCACTTCTATGTTACTCATTACTGTTGTGGGAGCATCATCGATATCTGCTTTTCTATCTGGGCGACTATGGCGTACTTGAATGCGCTGTTCTTCTCTGCTACTCTGGGCTTTATGTCGTGCCCTACGATGATTGCCGCGTGAGGAGCTGTGTGCCTGTGGGTGCCTATGGGCCAGATTTTCTGTGGTTACTGCCGCATTGTCGCTTGTGGTTTGGCTACCATGCCGCTTGAAACTGAGACAAGAGGCGAGTAGGGTGAACGGGTAGGTGATGAACTTCCATATTGCGCACAAAATTGCTTTGAGGGCTGCGCAGATTCCGCCCAAAATTTTTTGGTGCTTTTCTTTGGTGGGTGCTTGTTGCGTTTGCAGATCACCATGCTTGTGTTGCGACCTTTTTTCGCGGGTCTTATTGTACATGGCCTCCGCATCAGTAAAGGGTAAGCTGTCCTTGGAAGCCATGTTTTCAATTTTGAAACATGCCACCTGTTCTGGATCAGTCCCCAACACTGAAAGTTTTGGGTTTGTTATCCTGTACTTAGGCCTATTGGCAGATTTACTGGGGTGTACTGTGTAGCTAAGGTACACACCTATTTCTTCGTGGCTATGTATGTGCGCCACAGTTGCCTTATGTGTGACGTGGTATGATCCTCCCTTCCTCAGTCGGCTCCTGCTGGAAATCTTACCCTCAATTTTGAAGTCGGAACCCGCTAAGGAAGACCGCTCAGTGATCCTTTTAATTATGCCCAGGATTAGATGTTCAGCAAGGCCACAATTGCTCTTTGGTTGCGCGAAGAAGAGGTGTTTTACCCAGGGTGTGTCGCCCAAAATTGCTGTGACATCATTTGCAAGTTTGAATTCTGTGCCTGACCACAGAAAAGCCGCCTCCGCTGCGTTACAATTTCCCAATTGCTTACCGAGTTGTAAAGGTTCAGGTCCTTCGTTGGGTTGTATTCCTTCAAAAAGGTCTGCATGGTAGCGCACAAAAAGTTTAGCGGCCTTCTGCTTGAGCTTGTCGGTAACGCTCCAATCCGTCAGCGACACGCCATCATAGCTTTCAACTACTTTTAGGACGATCGATGTCATTTGTTGGATGAATCTGCTGTCGCACTCGAACTCCTGGCCGGTGCAGGATAAAAATTTTTCGCTAATTTCTTGCTGACAGGCTGTAAACACCTCACGGATGCGCGCCTCGGAGATTGCGACGTTATTGTCTTTGCGCGATGATGCAAGTAAGTTGGCTACCAGACGGCTAATCTCTACGTTTGTAATTAACTCGATTTCGTATTCTTGTTGGAGTAAATCGCAAATACCCATCATTGCCGATGCGAAAAACATTGCCGCGGACCAAAATGGCATTGTAAATACCGGCTCAGTGGGCAAAGATCGATCGGGATGGGTTTTGCCGTTTTCGTACATGGTCTCCTGCTCCTCCGAATCTGGTGTTATGTCAACGTGCTCGTCCTGCACGGGCTCAATCATCGCGTCTGTTGTTGGGATGTCAGGGGCCAGCTCGGCCAGTATTTTTTGTCGAACCGTTTGCGCAATGTCGTTTTCATGCACGCCGGTTGCCCCCTGTGCGGCCTCTATAACAGTTGTTACTATGTACTGCGCGTGATTGTGTATACAGTCAATCTTCTCCTGCTCTGCAGCGTTTGGTATATTATCCCCCACTATTGCGGGGTCATTCAGCATTTCGCGAATAAATTCACCATAGGCTTTAGCAACAAGTTTGGGGGATATCCTAACCGTTGTGCAGTTAGGTATTGCGTCTGATCCCAGAACATCCTCACTTGGGTCTGCCAAATGCTGCGTGTTGTTGCATAGACTTATGATTACCTCGCGCACGGTACGCATGGATGCCGCTAGCGCTGTGACGTAGCGGTCTTTAGGTACATCTATTTCATCACTCGGTGCGGCCTCCGGCGGGGATATAAAGCTATTGCGGGTCTGCTGAGTATCCGCATTCTCCACGTCAGGCGCGACATCTACATCTTGTGTTGTTGTAAACTCGGCAGATTGTGTAAGCTCGGCAGATTGTGAATACGTATCATCGCTGGGTGTTGCAAGATCTGCATCGGGCGTTACACTTTGGGCATTATCATCTACATCATCTACACTCTGCGCTGGTACGGTGTTTTGCGCTCCAGATGAGGGCACCTCTGATATATTTGTGCTAGTATATGTTAGTTCGGCGCCATCGCTGTGCCTTATTGTAACTTCTAGATCGCAGATTTTGTACTTACATGGCTGTGGTGTGGGCCTAACTATGTATTTCATATCCGCTGCAAGAGCGCCGATGTCGCTACCGGCACTTTTTACGGTAAATGTGTGCTTCTCTGTAATCTTCGCTGCTACTATTTCAGTTTTGTCGTTCCTTATCGCCCGCATGCTCGCCCTTGTGGTATTGGCGGCAACGTCTATACTGGCACTAACGCCCTTATCAATGGAAGCGGCTATGAACTTGAGCAGGCCGTGCCGGTCTTTGGCGTGCTTACATAGATATTGGCTGCAAACATCCTGAACGTGTTCATACTGTGCTGCCTTGTTGTCATCGTGGTGCTTCGCGGAATAGATGAGGCTCCAAGGAGTAGGAGCCGCGAGACACATTTCCTGGTCTGGTGCACTTTTTAATTCGAGAGCGGGTGTAGCGGGGGCCGCAGAGTGTGTAGTGCCTTCCACTTCTGGTGCTTCAGACGATCCTTCGGATGTGCCTATCTCTGGGGAGGATGCGCAACCGTCGCGCCCCTCTTCAGCTGATGGCTCACCACTGCCATCTGTTTGTGTTGTGTCTTCATTGTTGTTGTGCACTGGACTCCGACCTATGCCAAGGGGCAAATGAGCGGCCCCATACGCGCTGATATGCGCAATACCGTAGCTCCTGCTAGTGGTCCACGCGGATGACACCACATGCCCCTGCAGCAACCAACGATATACTGGGGTGGTGCCATTGTAGCCATACCAGGTGTGTGTGCAATTTACACTTGCAAATTGGTGCCCATTGCGCACATTTCGCGAAAGCATGAGGTAAGTTTTCTGGGGTGCAAGTGCTGAGTATCTTGTCTAGCGCCGCTTCGGTTTGGCATATACTCTGTACAGTGTTAGTGATCTCTGTAGTGACACAAGAGTCCGTTGGATTGGAGCTACCAAATCAAGACGGCACCCCCACGCTTGTGTAACCATGTGGTAACCGCGGTCTACCTGAGCTTTCATCTCGTTTGTGCGTTGTTTGCGGAATGCTTATCGCTGTGCACAGTCTTCATTTGAAGTTGTGTATCTATGGTATAGGTTGCGGTAGTGGCTCACCTGATGGCCTGCTGCGCTTCGCGAAAGTATTAGGTAAGTCCCTGGGAGTGCAAGAACCATGTGGCTGGTCCATGCGGGTTTGGGTTTGTTCTGCCCTTATATTTTCCATCAAAAAGGGCTACCCAGCAAGCGGTTAGAGCTGTGGGGCAGTGGGCTGGATGCTAACAACCATGCTGCATGGAGCCATCTACATTTTTTAGAACTTGCACGTGCTCTGCAGGGAGCTCCTTTATGAATCGCGATATCTTCATGGGCTGCCTCCAGTTGTTTACCTCCCTCACCGCGACGCAGGATATAAACAGCTGCTCTCGTGCTCTGGTCATGCCCACGTACGCAAGGCGACGTTCTTCTTCCAGGGCATTTCCAGTGGAGTCATGTATAGATTTTTCGTGGGGGAACACTCCCTCCTCCCAGCCGGGTAGAAACACCAGTGGGAATTCCAGGCCCTTAGCCGCGTGCAAAGTCATCAGGTACACATGGTTGCTGGCCTGCTCAGGTGAGTCTACCTCAGTTACCAAGCTGATGTGCTCTAAAAACTTGGTTGCATTCTCAAAGTTCCCCACGGCGGCGAACAATTCTCTAATGTTTTCGATTTTCGATGCGCCGGCATCCCCCTCGTCTTTCAGCATGTTCATATAGCCAGAACCCTCAGCTATAGCCTGCATCACGGTTGTTAGAGACGTAGTATCCAAGGTTTCTCGCCAGCATTTGAATTTGTCGAGCAGATTTTGCAGAGTATTGGAGGTCCTTTCTGGCAGTAGTCCGAAGCGTATCATAGACTCCCCAGACTCGAGCAAAGACAACCTATTGTCCCTGGCGTATGCCCGCATTTTTGCGACCGTAGAGGCCCCAAGCTGCCGCTTCGGTTTATTCACTATCCTCTCAAACGCTATGTCATTTTTAGGGTTCGTTACCACCCTGAGGTATGATACGAGATCTTTTATTTCCTGTCTGTCGTAGAACTTGGTGCTACCTATTATTTTGTAGGGAATTCCGCACCTGACCAAATACTCCTCGAACACTCTGGTTTGAAACCCGGCCCTGACGAGTATTGCAGTTTCGTCGAATCTATATTCGCTGGAGCCTTTTATGTACTCACTAATAAACTGAGCTTCCATCCTGCCATCCCAGAATTTCATTAGGCCAACTTTTTGCCCCGCATGGTTTGTGGTCCAAAGTTTTTTACCCAGCCTGGACTTGTTGTTGTTTATAATTGCGGAGGCTGCACACAATATGTTAGAGGTTGAGCGGTAGTTACATTCCAACCTGACGATCTTCGCTTCAGGAAAATCGTCGGCAAACCTCAATATGTTCCCAACTTCAGCTCCGCGCCAACTGTAGATAGACTGGTCATCATCCCCGACACAGCAGATGTTTTTACGTTTTTGGACGATTAGTCTGAGCCACAAGTATTGTACTGTGTTGATGTCCTGATATTCATCCACCATCACATACTTAAACTGTTCCTGATAGTGGGAAAGAACGTCTGCATGGGCACTGAACATCGATACGTTGTACAGAAGAAGATCGCCAAAGTCAGCACAGTTGAGGGCCTTCAGCCGTTCCTGATACTCATAATACACGTCACGCACTATGTTAGGGCACTTTTGCAATTCCGTATCTGTAACACCTGCGGGTAGTAGCCCCTTTTCTTTCCACCTCTGTATCGCATGCATCATTTTTTTGCATTCCTCTGCGGGGTGCCCGGGTTGTGTATCATTCACAATGGCTTTTATGAGCTGCAGCTGGTCATCTGGGCCTATGACTGTAAAATCTCTCCTTAGGCCGACTCGCTCCGCGTTGCTACGCAGTATTCTGGCCGCAATTGCGTGAAATGTTCCCAGCCATATACCAGTGGTATCGACAATCTCGCTCACTCGAACAAGCATCTCCCGCGCGGCTTTATTTGTGAATGTTACTGCCAGAATCTGGCTGGGAAACGCGAGCCCACGCTTGATGATATAACCCATCCTTGAGGTTATGGTGCGAGTTTTACCTGTTCCAGCTCCCGCTAAGATAAGAACAGGCCCATCAACACAAAAAACGGCCTCCTTCTGCTCCTCGTTTAAGGATAGCAGAAAACTTTCCTCTGGATTGCACCCCGACATATGCTGGGCATCATCTACTGGGAAGTCACAATGTTCCATAATGTCAAGGCTCCGAGAACGTGGGCGCAAGCACCTGTCCCATTATGGACCCTAAGGGAACGCACAATCAATAAAAACTAAACAGACGCCCAATGCAAACTGCCATGCTACGCTGGTTGCACGCATAGCGCCGTGTATTGTTGACAGTATTTACAACGTTGTGGCACACTCGTATGTTATTAATTCCTTAACTTTGTGGAGTGTGTGTTATGGATAATAGCACTGCCATGCAGAGTAGTACTGCTGGGGGGGGGGGGATCCTCCAACAACGTGGAACGTTACTTCCGCACCTGCCGGCGTGTAGTGTGGATTATCAAGCCGGCCTATTCTGCTGTTGCTATTGTGGCCACGACCCTTTCGTCGCTATTGTTGGTGACTTTTGCTATTGTGGCCACGACCCTTTCGCCGCTATTGCTGGTAATTTTTGCTATTGTGGCTTACGTAGCAGATTCCCGCACTACCGGAATCGACGCCGAGACGAGTGTGACCACCCGTGCCGCTGAGGTTGCTAGTTGGCAGCTGAAACAAGAATGTCGCAATATCGATGCTAAGTATGGGCTGAGCGCACCCGATGCTGACAGCATCAACCACCAAGCAACTATCCACCGTGCTGCTGAGGTTGCTAGTTGGCAGCTGAAACGCGAGTATGAGAGGCTTTGTTTCAGAAGTGCGGTGCGCCTTGTCTCGATTGTCGGGGATTTACACAGGGTATGCTATCTCGGCGGACAAGAGATTACTGGAGTTCGTGAAGATGTGCGTGCTGCCATACTTATGGGAACTATCAACTACATAGCACGTGCTGCAGGATGCATCGCATGGGACGCATGTCTTAGCTTAAGAGGTGCCGATCCATCGGCAACGCTCAACGGTGTCTTGCTCACTCCACAAGCACGGCAAGGGCGGAGTGCTGGTGGGTCAAGGGCAGGACTCTACTCTCGGATCGTAAATGATTTGAGATGGAGGGGGAGTCGCAGCACTGAAGAGCTTTGTTCAGGAATTGCGCGAGCCCTTGTCTTAACTGCCTGGGATTTATGCAAGGCAAGGCATCCCGAGCAAGATATTGCTGGAGTTCGTGAAGATGTGCGTGCTGCCATACTTATGGGAACCATCAA
>NZ_AFMS01000045.1 GCF_000215485.1 Anaplasma marginale str. Florida | reverse complement strand
TTAGCAATATTCACGCTAATGTTGCCGCTGACTTCCACGCCGAAACTGTCTGCCTTGCGCAACTTGCTGTATATCTCGGCAGATTTTAGTAGTGACTTAGTGGGAATGCACCCCCAGTTTAAGCACACCCCACCCAGGCTTTCTTCCTTCTCAACCACGGTGACTCTATAACCGAGTTGGGCGGCACGTATAGCAGCAATGTACCCGCCAGGGCCGCTGCCGACGACTATTAAGTCACAGCTTTCCATAAAAAATCTGCAAACACACATGAGATGGCGGAATGATATGCAAAACGACCGGTGCTAGCAACGGAATTTTATGTACGCACAAGGCGCGTTGCCCAGCAAATTAGGGCCATGGGTGGGGGTTGCCGTCAAAAGAGATTGATTTCTGATAGAAAAGTTAATATTTTAATGCTCTTGTTAAAATATTAAGGATTATTTAAGATGTGGAAACCGAAGTTGGATGGAATGGTTGCACCCCTCAGTAGAAATGGCAATGCAGTACACGAAACTGATGTTGTGAAGAGTGCGCCACGCCAGAAAGATACCAATGCGCCCACTGATGGCCAAGGTGATCAGAAGGAGGGCAATGAACGAAAGATAGACGCCGAGCGTAGAAAAAAGGCCCCTGCAAAATTACCAGAAGCGTGGCAAGCCGTTGGCAGCGATTTGCGTAGAGCCACCCATGAGCTGCAGCAGGATAGACAGCGGAACCTGGGCTTGCACGGCCATGTAGGGCGGCATAAGCCAGTAGTTTTGGAACGCGATATTAATGCCGAACACGTCCCAAGTGTAGACCACTTGCATTTTCTAGGTAGCAAAAATGTGCGCTTCTGGGGCAATGGCACCCGCGCTTTTGCTGCGTATTATGTAAAATCTGCCAGCGGAGGGTGCGATCTACACTTTAGAGTTCTCGCCAATGATGGCGTTGATACCATTAAAGTGAATGACCACCCCATCTCCTCGCAAGATTCCTCCAACTACCCGCCGACATTTGTGGCCTTTGATAAGGACGGGGCGCATAAGGTAGTGTTCGCGACACTTGAGCGCGGGGCTTCTAATGGGGGCGCAGCCGCATACGTTGGAGAAGTGGAAGTCAAGGTGTACTCAATCAGCGGTGCAGGCGCAGTGAGTATTGAGGAAGAGAAGAGCATAAAGCTTAACACCGACGGAAAGCGTGCTGGCTTATATTCCCAGCCTCTGAGCGTTGCGAGAGATGACAAAGGTGATATCGTTATTGTTAGTAGAGCAAAAGATAGACGGGCAAATCCCTCGGATCAAGCGTACGTCATGTGGAGACTTTCCGGCGAGGATTTTAGCCTGATTAGGCCTCGTAGTAGGACCAGTGCCTCCAGCAGACATCTGTTCAGCCGTGCTGGGGCTAATCCCACAGGTACACCTGAGCAACTTATTGTATGGGGCTCAAGAGCGAGTAAACTTGGCCTGACATACGTTGGTAGGTACATACACAGGGAAGGCCAGCGGTACACGATGTTGTACAAAGCGCATTATGCGGATATTCCCTACAGTTCAAGGAGTCAAACTGCTGAGTGCTCAACAGGTGCTCCCAGGTGTTACATAGGGGGGCAGACAGTTGCTCTGTCTGAGTCAGACGCGATCGGCCCCATCGACCACATAGAGTTGCAAGGCACACGTTACACAGTATATGTGGACGGACAAGGAACA
>NZ_AFMS01000046.1 GCF_000215485.1 Anaplasma marginale str. Florida | reverse complement strand
GAGGCCGCGGATTCTGGTGGAGTGCTGGTCAAGATCCTCGCTAAGGAAAATGATCATCTTAAACAGATGCTGAACTTCCTTTCCCATCATGCGGATATCAGTTACGTCACAACACGTGCAGTTGTTGTGTATGATGGTACCCGAGAGCATGTTTTTTTACCCATAGGGCGCAGGGAAGGGATTCGGGACCAGCAGGCGGTTGTTACCAGCCAGGGGCTCATCGGTAAAACCACAGATGTGGGCGAGCATAGTGCCAGGGTGCTGCTTATCGCGAGCAAGGATTTTCGCATTCCAGTGATGGTTGTGGAAAGTGGTGTGAATGCCATACTCGCCGGTTCGGCTGAGGGTCTTGTGCTAACCCATCTGTCCTCTAGTAATACCGAACTCCATGATGGCGATTTGGTGATTACTACTGGGAATGATGAAGGATTTCCCCATGGGATATATGTAGGACATATACTGGCTCAGAATAAGGTGGTGACGTCGGTAAACCTGAGGGAAATAGGTGTGGTAAGCGTAATGAGCGCGAAGCACATGCACGGCGAGAGCATCGACTAGCTAGCGTATGCGGTACAGGCGGCACACACACCGAAGGTATCACTTTAACCGAGAGAACACACGGCCCCCGCATCTGTATATACTATCAGGTGGTTAGAATTGGAAACTTCAATCCTGCTTGAACAGTACGTGTGATAGGGCATCCATTTCCTCCAGTACCTTGCCTGTGCCCAATGCCACGCAGCACAGCGGGTTAGATGCAACTGCAACCGGGAGCCCGGTCGTTTCGGCCAGCAAGCGGTCTAGATTCTTGAGCATACCACCACCGCCGGAGACCATAATGCCCTTATCCATGATGTCAGAAGACAGCTCAGGAGGTGTGCACTCTAGCGCAACCCGTACCGCAGATACTATCTGCCCCACTGGCTCTGCCAGACTTTCTGCAACCTGCCTTTCCGACAGATATACTTCCTTTGGCACGCCGTCGCTGAGGTCTCTACCCTTTACAATAACGGTGTCACCATCTCCCGATTCTGGAGGGCAGGCGGCCCCAATGCTTTTCTTGATTCTCTCCGCGGTTGTCTCACCCACCAAGAGGTTATAGTGCTTCCTTATGTATGATGCTATGGCTTCGTCCATTAGGTCTCCACCGCTCCGTACCGAGCGAGAGTATACTATTCCTCCCAGGGATATGACAGCCACTTCGGTTGTCCCACCGCCCACATCAACGATCATCGATGCTTCAGGTTGGGTGACTGGCATTCCAGCGCCAATTGCCGCAGCCATGGGTTCCTCTATCAGGAAAACCTCTCCGGCTCCCGCACCTTCGGCCGCATCCTGTATAGCGCGCCTCTCAACGGGAGTGGAGCCAGAAGGAACGCATATCACCACTGTGGGGCTGTTTATGGTTCTACGCTTGCTGGCGTTTCTAATGAAGAACTTGATCATCTCTTCCGCGCCTTTAAAGTCAGCTATAACTCCATCCTTCAACGGGCGTATAGCCTCGATACCGCCGGGAGTCTTTCCCAGCATCATTTTCGCTTTGGCCCCGAATGCATACGGGACGTAATTACCCCTTTCCTTCAGGATAGCCACTACAGACGGCTCATTAAGCACTATGCCCCTGCCTTTAACGTACACTAGAGTGTTTGCTGTTCCCAGGTCAATTGCCATATCACTAGCGAAAAGCCCGCTGCAAGACAGGGCATGCACGCACCGATCGAAAAAACTTGCCGCCCGCATGTTCAGGGCATCAGGCAATAGATCTAGACTCACCATAACAATATACCAAAGTAGGAAACCAGCACCCACCGCCATGCAGCCACAACCCAATGGCACACACGCCCGACGGTGCACACATGTACACACATCTATATAGCACATATAGAATCAAAAGCACGCCCTGAGTCCAAATTTTTTATACCAATAAAGGAATATTTTGTTTTTGCTGCGATTAGTCGCAAAGGCTGCTAACGTATAGATCGTGAGAGCTTAGCTAGGTGCGGGATAATTGCAAAGTGCGAGAGTAAAATATGGATGGCTAAACGTAGATAAGCCTCTCCACATGAGTTCCGGCAGTGTGGTTGGTAGGGTAAAGAAGATTTTTAACTGCAAAGTTGGCCATGCGGGCACGTTAGACCCTCTAGCAACCGGGGTGCTGCCTGTTGCTGTAGGTGAGGCGACGAAAACCATACCGTATGCGGTTGATGGGTTGAAGTCGTATGCAGTTACGGTACAATGGGGGTCTCAACGCTCTACTGACGACGCTGAAGGTGAGATTATCAAGACGAGCAGCTTGAGGCCGAGCGCGGATAGTATAAGAGAGGCATTAGGCCA
>NZ_AFMS01000047.1 GCF_000215485.1 Anaplasma marginale str. Florida | reverse complement strand
AATAGTTCACCCTCTTTGCCAGGCTCACACACTGGTCATACATATTTTGTTCGCGTTTTTTTGTCGAGAAACGGACTGGGAGTTTCTTCTATCACCTTTTGGTTGTTGCGCTGTATGGAGCACTCCCTCTCCCCCCAGACATACCACATTGCCGTGCTTATCAGCCACTATCTGCACTTCTATGTGCCTGGGAAATTCCACATACTTTTCGATGAAAATTCTACCATCACTAAAACTCTTGGATGCTTCGTTGGTGGCGGATACAAACGCCTGTTCCATTTCCTTGGCCGATTTCACAACCCGCATGCCTTTGCCCCCACCACCGGCTGCAGCCTTAATCATGACCGGAAACCCTATAGACTCCGCAATTTTTTTTGCATCAGCTGGAGATTCTACAACGCCCATGTATCCGGGGACCACAGCAACACCTGCATCTTGCGCAACCCTCTTCGATACCACCTTATCGGACATCATGCGCATGGAAGACGGAGCCGGGCCTATGAACCCTACACCACACTCAGACAGCCTATCTGGAAACTCTGCATTCTCAGCAAGAAACCCATAACCCGGGTGCACCGCATCCACCCCGGTATCCTTAGCCACGGCGCAGATTTTACATATATCCAGGTAGCTCTGGCTGGCCGGACCTGGGCCTATGTACACGGCTTCATCGGCACATAGAGTATGCAGCGCACCACGGTCTGCGTCAGAGTATACGCATACACACTTTATGCCCATTTTGCGCGCAGTCCGCGCTATTCTGCACGCTATCTCTCCCCTATTTGCAATTAGAATCTTTCGTATCATGCAGCCCACAGAAAACTTGTAAACTCAGAGGGCCGCAAACTCCCGCCAAACAGCCCAACGCGGCACCGATTCTACATTCGAGCCACCTTACCGCAAAACAATATTTTTTGCAACACACCCGCATTTTAGCACACTTGCACAACACCTGAGGTTAATCTCCACCGGGAAGTACTTTTACTGACGCCCATATCAATTGTAAATGAGCCGGGTTATCCGGACCTGGTTATCTGTGGGCGGAATACACACACCCAAACTGGGCGCAGCCCCGCAGGTTTTTGCTTCACCCACCAGAATATCCACCTCCACAAAGCGCCTGAGAGAATCGCAATTGCATTTGGCAATATACGGAGATACCATGGTGGAAAACCAGTAATCAGAATGAAATGCGTACACGAAGTGTGCGTCACCAAAGAGGACGACCAACAAAGAATTGATAAACTAATCTCGTGCGCGTTGGAAATATCACGCAACAGGGCGCAGGGTCTGATCGCGGGTGGGCAAGTTACAATCTCTGGAAGAGTAATCAACAACAACAGCTATCTGACAAAAACAGGTGACGTGTACACAATAGTGACGGCCGTACAGAAACCCAGCACTCTATCACCCAACTACGATATTGACCTCAAAGTAGTGTACGAAGACCATGATGTTATAGTAATAGATAAAGACCCCTACATAGCCGTCCACCCAGGAAATGGAATTGAGCACCACACGATAACAAATGCGCTGCTTGCCCGATTCGGGGCCGGTTTGCAGTCTGTCGGTAGTAGCTCAAGGCCGGGCATCGTACATAGACTGGACAAGGACACCAGCGGGCTAATGGTAGCCGCGAAGACCGAAAACGCCTATTATAGGCTTTCCGAAGAACTTGCCAACCAAGGATTCAAGAAAGAATACCTAGCGGTGGCCTGGGGTATACCTTGTCCCAAGCGGGGCGTGATACATACAAACATCCGCGTAAAAAGGTCTGACATAACCATGATGGAAGCTGCAAATTCCGGCGGAAAGCCGGCAAAAACAGAATATGAGGTTGAACAGGAATTGGGGGAAGTCGCAAGCTTGATTAGATGCACGCTCCACACCGGAAGGACGCACCAAATAAGGGTGCACATGAGCCATATAGGGCACTCCATAGTGGGGGATCAGAAGTATGGTAAGAACTGCAAGAAATGCATGAGGAGCGGGGTGCCGCCGGATGTCAAAAACTTCCGTAGACAAGCCCTGCACGCGTCCCTACTCGGCTTCCGTCATCCATCCACCGGAAAGTACATCGAGTTTACATCGAAACCGGCTGACGACATACAGCAACTCATATCTGCGCTAGAGCGAGCCGGCAACCTACAAGCAAGAAACCGGGGGTAATTTTAAAGTACACCACACTGCAAGGATTTACCAGATGCGATAGCGGCCCTTATCTTGCGCTTTATCTTCTGCGCCTCGTCGCTTAGCTTCCTGGAAGCGGTATTCAACAGATAAAGATCGAAGCCGCCCTTGTAGTTTATAGTCCGCAAGGTACGGGCAGCGACTTTCATCTTAAACTTCCTACCAAGCACCTCACTAACTAAAGTCACGTTGTGCAAATTCACCAGATAAGACCGCTTCGTCTTACGGTTGGAGTGCGACACCTTGTTACCGAAGGACTTGGCAAGCCCAGTAACGTCACAAACCCTACTCACAGGAACCCCCGAAAACACAACAAACCTGCGCAATTGTACCATGATGTGAGCGATAGTCAACCACAGCATGATATATACCAACATTCGTGGCAACAGACATTGATTGTCGAGTATTCGCCGCGCTGGGGCTCCGTCACCAGGAGATTGTCAGTACGCAGCCGTGCAACCAAACACAAATACATGCATCGCGCTGCGTGCCTTTGAAATGTATAAGCATGGAAGCTATAAAGGCCGGAACCGACCCAGGAATGAGGCACGATTATTGCACTTAAGTAAGATCGTTGGCCGTGGGAACAAGTAAATTGTGGCAGAAATATGGCAGGATTACCACAACCGGGCTATGGGATGAACTGCGGCCGAAACGGGGCTACGGAGCGCCATAACCCTGACCCTAAGTACATCACACAGAAAATATCTGCCACGTTTCGAAGTGCAGATGACTGCCGCTTCGGGTTTATAGACGAGAGGAGCACCAAAAAATGGGCGCTCGGACACCCAACAGCATCAAAAAGCCGCGGTTGACCGCACTTATAAATACAAACCAACGCGAATAGCCGCTTGCAAGCAGTGTTCACGCGAAGTTAACTGGGCAGCGCTCACGCGAAGTTAACCGGGTCGACGTCTATCACAACTCTTACTCTCCCAAGTTTTGTGTACCGATCCCGACACTCCGTTAAGATCTTCCTCACAGCCATGATATTGCTAATTTTCATCAGCATCCTGTACCGGTACACACCGTTTACTAAGCTCATAGGGGCGGGCGCTGGCCCCCAAACCGTTATATGCCTTGAAAGGTATGCCACAATATCTTTAGACGTATCCACAACCCTAAACTCCTCTTTGCCTGATACTATTATGGCAACAAGCCTCGTGTATGGGGGCATATCAGTAATCTTGCGCGAGTGCAGCTCCGCATTGTAAAAATCCTCGCGCTCGCAAGACATCAAAGACTGAATAACAGGGCTCTCCGGGCCGTGTGTTTGCAACACCACCTCCCCTTTTTCTTCAAATCTGCCTGAGCGACCAGAGACCTGGTGCAACAGTTGGTAGGTTTTCTCAGTCGCCCTTAAATCGCTGTTTCCCATGCCTAAATCCGCATCTATGACTCCAACAAGAGTCAGCTTGGGAAAGTTATGCCCCTTGGCTATGATCTGGGTGCCCACAATAATGTTCACTTCACCTTCCATGATTTGCTCTATTGTGCGGGTAATTCGCTTGGTACTTACGTCACTGCTAATGATTGCAACGTTTGCCCCCGGAATGAGCTCCTTTATGCCTTCAGCAACCCTCTCAACCCCCACCCCATATGGCATCATGGTATTGTGTTTGGTGCAGTCTGGACACTGTTGGGGCACTGCGCAGCTGTATGCGCAATAGTGGCACAGCAGGCCATCTAACCTTTTGTGTTCGGTTAGCCATGTGCAGCAATTTGGGCAGCTTATTTTGTACCCGCACTTTTTGCACAAGACCAATCTCGCATATCCGCGACGATTTAAAAACAACATCGCCTGGTTACCCTTGGCGAGGGTGGAAGTGATTTTGTCGTGCAGCGCCGATGAGAGCCATTCTCTGAGCAGCTGATCTTTGCGCATATCGACCACTGTGATATCGGGCATTACTGCCTCGCCGAATCTCTGCTTTAATACAACGTGATGGTACTTACCCTGGTTGACGTTATGCATTGTCTCCAGGGCCGGAGTTGCAGAACACAGAACCACAGGCACACCCAATCGTTTCGCGAGCACGATAGACATGTCACGTGCATTGTAAATAATCCCAGAATCTTGCTTGAAGGAGGATTCGTGCTCTTCATCAACGACTATCATTTTCAAATTTTTGAACGGCAAAAACAGGGCAGATCTGGCTCCCACCACTATTGATGAGGCTCCGTAAGTGATCGCCAGCCAATTTTCCCTACGCTGTTTCGCCGTAAGGCCGGAGTGCCACTCTACGGGGTTGCACCCTGCAAAATAGCTGTGCACCCGCTTCATGAGCTGCGTGGCCAAAACTATTTCCGGCAGCAAGATCAGAACCTGAGCATCCAAGCAGTCGTGCAGCAACTTGGCTATTGCCGCGCAATAAACCTCGGTTTTACCGGAACCAGTTTTCCCGTCCAGTACAGTTACTGAAAACCCAGAAAGCCTCCCCACTATTTGGTCACGGGCCTTCAGCTGCTCCCCTGACAGCGCAGCAGATGTGCTCAGCGCGGGGCTATTATCAGTTGGCACACAACATTTGTACTCCTGTGTGCCAAACATGCGAGACTTTGCAACAATAACGCTGCCGAGCACCATTTTTAGCACCATACCTATTGGCATGATGTTGTAACTACTGACCCACTTCAGAAACTCCATGAGCGGCCGCTGTACCGGCGGAAGGGGAATTTTGTCGCCAATGTCTTTCAGCTCCATATCAGGGGCAGGCCCACTCCTCATGGTGGTGATGATGCCTATTGCCACTCTGTTTCCAAAGGGAACCCGCACGTAGTCGCCTACAGAAAGTTCCATATCTTCTCGTACAGAGTAGTAGAAACATTGATCCACAGGTACAGGTAGCGCAACCTCCGCTATAATTCGCCCCGTCACAGTTTCGCATTACCTAGCACACTAAGCCGCACATTATGCCACAATTTTCCAATGACCGTGATAAATGCGCACGGCCGCTCTCGAAAGAGCGCGGCGCCCTGCAGGTACATGGCTCTTTTCGGGTTATATGCGGCCAAACTACCGGTACGATAGCGCCCCCCATCAGCATGATGCAGAAACCCCAACCTGCGCGCGGAGCAAAACCACGTATCACGCGCTACCCGGCGGAACCGTCCCCGAGAAAATCTGTGATGATGGCAAGAGCCACTTTTATACCAAGGTCAACCGCGCGGTGCTTGCCCGTTTTTTTGTCAGCATTCATTAGTAGGTACTCTGGGTGCATTTGTATCAACATGTTGCCCTTGCTGTCCTCAAGCGCCTCTATGATGCCATCATCAGATACTGCAGCAACCTTGTAGCCGAGCGCCTTCAGCTTTTCCATATTTTCCGGAGAATTGTCTACTGCTTCTTTGTGCGCATCGGGTAGGTAAAACACCGGATCGTCCCCCGCATTTACCTTCCTGACGATGACTTCAAGTTTGGTGCCCGGCAAGGCCCTTGCTCTCATTAGAGGAACCCCAGGAAGCCTTGGGTTTGGATCAGCAATATTGTGAGACTCAGCCATTGCACTGGAGCCCAAAATATCCTGCACTCTGCTCAGCCTTACATTCTGTGAGTGCAACACACCTTGCAATCCTCCACAAATACCCAAAATATGCAAGTCAGCCCCGCTATTCATCAGGCCTACCACGGCATCTGTAACCAGTTGTCTGTTAGGAACCGGGGGCAGCGGGGGAGAAACTATGTTGTAGTAGTTACCTGGAATCAGAATTCTGTCTATATTGTTCTCTCGCAGAAACCCACTTAGGCTGTCTTTTATCGCTGCCATGTCCGCACCGGCGCCGCCGGCATTTTCGATTATCTTGTTATAATCCACAATTGTCACATTTTTCGCACCTAAGGTGACGAGTAACTCGGTGATCCCCGTGGCAGTATCATATTCATTAGGATATGTCGAACTTTTAGTAGACAATATACCTACCGTGCTTGCCGTAAGAGCGTGCACACACTCAAAAGAGCATGCCCAACTCAACAGGAAACAACATAACGCCGTGCGGACGTATCCACTCAAACATTTCATATTTCAAACCCATCCGCTACACACATAAGACCAACCAAATCCGGCATTATATTGCCAAAACCTCTAAACAAAACTTACGGCGATTCCAAACCATTTCTCAGATTTCACGTTTCATAACACACCATTTATGATCTTTCAATGCCTAACAATAACTTAAACAATGACTCCTCAGTGGGGCGTCGAGAAACAAGTATCCGCTTCCACGCACCCACATTCAGTGCGCGAAAAACCCCGCTGCTCATAGAATACGCACAAACATTACGCAGAAGCCTGCTGTATTGTCTGGATAACTCGGTAAAAATCTTGGCCGTCCTAGTTGAGTAAAAAACCACACCCAATATCTCACCATTCATGAGCAGATCACAGCACTGGGGGCTCAGATTCGCTCTAGCTACAACCTTGTAGAGCACAGCCTCTTCTACCTCAAAACCCATTTTCTCTGCAGCACCGCGCAAATCGTATGAAACTTCCTCCCCTCTCGCGTATAGCACCTTGGTTCCGCGTTGGTACGCATTCAGGCAAGATATTACATCGCGCACGGTGCCACCCGCAGATACCACATTAGTAAACCCAAGAGCAGTCGCACGCTTCATGGTGCTGTCACCCACAGTCAATATGCAGATATCACGTTCATCGGTAAGCTTGGCAATAACATCAACACCATTCCTGCTCGTAACAACAGTGACGTCATATGACTGCAACTTTAGGGCCTCAGTACGCAGATGCACAACTTCAAACATGGGCTCAACAAAAACGTCGAACCCCAATTCCTCTAGAGCCCCTTTGGACTTTGCTGAGTCTGCACTGGCACGGGTCAACACCAGCATGCCCATAGGCAATCTTCCATGGCAGGAACAAAAACAGAACCTCGGCGACCAACGTCCCCCCCCCCCACTCTCTCTACTTAAACTGCACGCAACACTCCGCACCGAAACCAAGCGGAAAACAACAGCGAACATACACAAAAATTGTGCACGGGACAACCCTGATGTCATTCACCCCGCAAAGAGCACGCTCAGCATACTCACAGTGGTGAGCAGGCTGTTTGTAGCCAAGCTTTGACCGCTGCAGCAACGTGGGGCGCTACTTCGTTGTATACGAAGCTGTGATAATCATTCACATACTTTATCTCTTCGGAACTGAGCATTTTGGTGTCTATCAGGTTTTTGTCTAGCGGAACGCGGGTAAGTTGTTGAAATCTGCAAAATCCCTCACCACACGCTTCAACATACATCAGGTTTTCGATTCTAATGCCATACTCGCCAACCTTATAGTAGCCCGGCTCATTGGAAAGTACCATACCGGGAAGTAGTGCCACCCGGTTGCCGCGTGAGATTGCTTGTGGGCCCTCGTGCACAGATAGGAAGCTACCAACGCCGTGCCCAGTACCGTGCCCATAGTCGAGCTTTTTGCTCCACAAATACTGGCGAGCTAGAACATCCAGGTCTCCCCCCGAGGTGCCAGTGGGAAAAACCGCTCTTGCCAGGGCAATATGCCCTTTTAGCACGTCAGTAAAACGCTCAATATGTTCTCTACTTGGAGTGCCAACCGCCACAGTTCTGGTAATATCTGTCGTGCCATCCAAATATTGCCCACCGGAATCTAGCAGATACAGCCCCCCTTCGCGCAGTACCTGGCTTGTTTTTTCGTTTACCCTATAGTGGACGATTGCACCATTCCCTCCGAAACCAGAAATTGCATCGAAGCTTTCTCCGGCAAATAGCTCTTGGGCTTCTCTGAACTCACGGACTTTCAACGCGGCTCCTAGCTCCGTCACCTCCCTGCAATTTGCAAGTTCCGTGTGCAACCAATACAGAAAATTGGTCATGGCTACCCCATCTCTGACGTGAGCCTGGATCATCCCCCGTATTTCGGTTTCGTTTTTTGTTGCCCTGGGGAAGGTGCAGGGATCATCATCCCTGATCGTCACCACTTTACTTCGCACTGCGTCAAATATTGACATTGGAATCGTGGATGCATCCACCACAATGCTGTGAGCGCTCATTAGGGCACCGTGCAACTTATCTATTGAAAAAACGCGCACGTCCTCATCACTTATGTGCACCTGATCAGCCGCTGCATCCACAAAAAGCTCAACGCCCCCGTTACTATGGAGTATTGCACGCGACAAAACAGAAGGAGTATGCGTAAATGCCATGTTCCGTATATTCAAGAGCCATGATATCGCGTCTACATCGGTCATCAACATGACGCCACTGGTGGGCAGAGTATGAGCAACGGCCGCGCGCTTCTCACGGCTTGAAAGCCCAGCAAACTTTATTGGATGCTCCTGTATGCGCTGGTGAATCTGCATGGGCCGCTGCCAAATCTTGTCTAACATAATATGCTGCACCATCTTGGGCAGAAATTTTGCATACCTCCCTACCTGGCTGAGCGTGAACAGCTCCCCTTCATAGCCCACAACGGGATATTCGTCTATGTGTGCTTCAAGCCATGCAAAGGGAGTTAAATCACGGAAGTCATGAACATCATAACTATCTTTATCCACCTCCAACGCGGATTGCACTATGTATCTACTGTCGGTAAAAAACTGACTTTTGCCTTTTTTGCAAATTATCAGGAAAGCGTTTGACCCACTGAAGCCACACAGCCATTTTACTCTTTGCCTACTCTCGTGCACCCACCCAGACTGATATTCATCAGCATGGTGTAACAGAAGCGCATCAAGGCCTTGTTCATCCATGAGAGGCAATAACTTCCGGAGTTTTGCGTCCACACCGTACCTGCAAAGAGCACCCTAAGTTTATAGCAAAACCTCGGCGTCTTCACTAGCGTAATCATGTGCAAGCAGCCCCTACCCCGCGTGGCATGCGTGCAAAGTTTACTTCGGCGCGTCTAGATTTCAGCTTGGAGAAAGCAGTAGCTCGTCATTCCGCATCGTAAAGTGAAAATGCTTCAGAAAACTCATTCCCAACAGAGACGTTCGCAGCTCAGACGTGCTAATGCTAGCACCCACATTTCTCGCAACCAACGTCCCTATTCTGATTTCTGGTATCTGAAAATAAGTGGCCTTTATGGCCCCATTTGCTGTATGGTAGGTTTTAGATTGCTGCACCGGCCTCATATGCGCGCCTATCTTCTGCGCATCCCTTTCAGACAGCACAACATCCGTCGCGCCTGTATCCACTAGGAATGTTATATTCTCCCCATTGATAGCCGCAAGTATATAAAAATGGCCGTCCTTGGATTTGCGAAATGCAACCCCTCCATCTTTTATAATGGGTACGTCGCTTATCGCGGCTGCAGTGTTGCCAAAACTGCCAAATGGTGGTTTATGCACTCCATCGTATAGGAAGGCAATTACCGATATAAGCCCAACCCAAAAAGCTATATACTTCGCGAATCTCATGGCACAAATATCCCTTATCATTGCAAACTACAAGTAGACATATCGGTCTCGACAGCGGCACACAGTAGAAAAACCTGCAATTGAGCCCCAGGAATGGCACAGATATTGTAGAAAACGGCGCACGCACCCGCCACATCCGGAGTCATGCATGCCGCCACTCAACGAGCAGCAACCTGGAAAAGGCGCCGCGGCTCTGGCCACAAAGCATGATTCTGACTCAAAACTGAGTTGATGTCCACTAGGGAGACGTATAAAAGCCTACTGACTTCATATTACAGCTCTGCACAGGCACGCTAGACATCACGTCTACTCACAGGCGCTGGCAGGTGCGTGTGCACTATGGTAACCCAACTACGATAAAACTTATTAAACACGCGTGCAATAACCCAATGGAGGCCGCGCTCCGTTCAAGACACCTCTTCCCCCAACATAAAAAACTGGCCATCGCAAACCTTTTCCCACTCCGCAACAAATTCAAGCATGTGTTTGTTGCCACTGGTTTGCAGATACTCCAGCAAATCTTTGATGCATTCGTTATAACTGTCCGATGTCACCCTGCCTTGATGGTGCATCAGCCTAAGGTACACAAGGTAGGTGTTGATTACGTCAGACTCGCAGTAGTCACGAATTTCAGACAACTGCCCGCAGTCATACATGCGCGCAACTTCCGAACCGTCTATACCTATTTTGCCTGGAAAATTCAGCACAGAACACACTTCATGCATTTTTACCCTGGCGGACGTGCCAAAATCTGAAAGATAATCGAGCAAATCGCAGTGCCAATCTGTGCTATATCGCTGAAAATAGTTGTTCCACTTGTCACCAGAATTATACAAATACCCAGCTTGAACTCCATGCACCATGGCCCGGTATTTTATCACAGGCAGGTCAAAAGTGCGCCCATTGAACGTCACAATGCGGGGCTTGATTGCGGAAAGGTAGCCCAAAAACCCGCGCACCAGTTCCCTCTCTGTGGAGGCCACAGTTCCCCCAGAACGTATTTCGCGCAGTGTAAAGTGCTCACACCCCAGATCGCGCCGTATATCCGCTCTGAGAAAGCTTATTGTCACTATCTTGTGAAACGGCTGGCGCAGGAATGGATTTTGCCCATTAGTCACTTCAAGATGGTAGTCAGCCATAGCCTCGCGCTTGGCCGCAACATCACCACCAACAGCTCTTCCCACAAGACTGTCGCAGCTGTCAGTATCTGGTATAGTTTCAATGTCAAAAACCAATAACGAGCTCAGCATTGTGTGTATCCTACGCATTCATCCAGGTGATCCTGCCAGAATTTGCGCACCTTAACAAACAAAAAA